>JBEIOT010000047.1:0-10265 GCA_040377415.1 Azospirillum sp.
GACGAAGCAGGGGCGAACTATCGATGGCTTGTGCAATTTGTGAAGACATAGACTCTCCTAATTCACCTAAAATATACCATAATCGGTGAAGAATTCGTTAAGGAGATTTGTTACAGTTTTGTGACGGCCCCGACGCTCAAAGAGCCCTAAAGGCTTGAACCTGCACGGAAAATGAAGCAAGGCGAGTTGTTCGAGATGAGCATCTCGCACGCTTTCTTGGCTTGGTTCTGAGTAATATTCTCTAACCGCGCGCGGTGCACTTCGGCCCCGGCCGAGCCCGAACCCAACACCGTAATACGCGAGCCTTGCAGGCTACGCTGGGCCAGTTGGTAGGCTTGCAACGCCGCACGCTCGGCCAGCGGACGGCTGCTGAATGCACCCACCTGAATGCCCCACATATCGCCCATGCCCGAATCTTCACGCACTTGCTGGCGGCTCTGCATCGCGGCCAGTTGCGCATCCAGCGTGTTGGGCGCAGGCACGGCGCGCGGCGCAGCCATACTCACCACGCCAGCGGGCGGGCGCTCTACGATGGTCGGTTGCGCCACCACTTGCGGCGGCGGGGTAATCACAGCGGGTACGGTCACCGGCATCGGGCGCACCACGGCAGGCGGCGCGCTCACGATCGCCGTGCTTTGCACCGGCTCGATAATTCTAACGGGCGATGCCGCCACTGCCGGTGCCGCTTGCGCAATAACACCACGATCAGCCGCTACAGGTGTCACCTGCACCGCGATCACTTGCGGCGCAGCGGCGGGGCGATCCACTGTGATCTGACGACCATTCACCGAAGGCAAGTTCGATGCAACGACACGGCCCGATGCATTGCCACGCTTGGCGATGGTGGCATACGCCGCATCCAGCAGCTGGATCATGCGATCATCGCGCCAGTTACCCGTGGTGCCACCCATGACCACACCAATGAGCGGACGACCGCCGCGCTCGGTGCTGGTCACCACGTTAAAGCCCGACGCGTTGATGAAACCGGTCTTGATGCCATCGGTGCCCGAGTAACGCAGCATCACGCGGTTATGGGTATAATAAGTCACGCCCTTCCAGCTGAACTGGCGGGTGCTGAAATATTGGTAATAGCGCGGGAAGTCGCGTTTCAGCGCAATGCCAAGCTTCGCCATGTCGCGCGCGGTGGTGTATTGTCCGCTATCGGGCAAGCCATGCGGGTTGCGGAACACCGTATTGCGCATACCCAGCTGGCGCGCCTTCTCGGTCATGCGCTTGCCGAAGTTCGGCACCGAACCACCGAGATTCTCGGCCACCACCACCGCCACATCGTTCGCCGAACGCACGACCAGCGCCTTAATGGCCGTCTCCACCGGAATGGAATCTTGCGTCGTCAGCGAGATATTGGTCTGCGGCTGTACCGACGCATAATCGGACACTTTGAATTTGGTGCTGAGCGAAACTTTCTTCTGCTCCAACGCTTCGAACAGCAAATACAGCGTCATCATTTTGGTGAGCGACGCCGGGTATCGCTTCGTTTCCGACGCGCGACTATGGTAAATTTCGCCGGTCTTGGCGTTCATGATGAGCGCCGCGTAGCGCGGATCGTTCACGCCGCTGGCCGGCGCGCGGCGCGCGCGACCACGCGCTGCGTCGGCCATGTCGGGCATCACCAGCGCGAACACGCAGAAAAGAATCACGAATGAGCGCCAACCGCGCATGTGCCATCCCAGTTTTTGGTTTGTTCCGCTTGTAACAAATGCGACCCGCGCCGCAAGAACTAGTTAGCCCTGTGTACAGCGCGCCAGACCCGCCGGACCGATGGCGAAGAAATTGACGCCCACCTGCACCATGCCGCGATGACGGTAGAAATCCTTGGCCCGCTCGTTGTTTTGCAACACCGTGAGCGACACCCATTTGCCATCTTCGCGCAAACATTGCTCGGCCAGCGCGTTGAACAGCCGCGTGCCGATTTTTTGCCCGCGATGTATTTTCTCCACGATAATGTCGGCCAGGTGGTAGCCATAGCTCGCACTCACCGTGTCGTATCCCCAGTAATAAAGCACCAGCCCCACCAGCTTGCGATCAAGCTCGCACACCAACGCACGCATCGGCACGCGGGCGCGCTTGTCGAACATCACTTCTTCCAGCTGCTTCGTGCTGGCGCTGGCATCATAGCCTTCTTCGCGATTCAGCAGCTCCACAAGCGCCGTTACGGCATGCAGATCGTCGACAGTGGCCGTGCGGATGGATGTGGACAAACGCCGATTCCTTCGCGTGCATATTGCGTTGCGTGGTTTTTACTCCATATTGTGCGCCATTGCGAGGAAATCAGCCATTTCATGACCGAACTCACCACCATTGAATCAACACCGTATCTCGCCGGCCTCAACCCCGAGCAGAGCGATGCCGTGCAAGCGGTCGAAGGCCCTGTGCTAGTGCTGGCAGGCGCAGGCACCGGCAAAACGCGCGTGCTGACCACCCGCATCGCGCATATCCTCATGACCCAGCGCGCCTTCCCCAGCCAAATCCTGGCGGTCACGTTCACCAACAAGGCCGCCGCCGAAATGCGCAACCGCGTGGCCAAGCTGCTATTCGGCCCGCAGGCCGATGAAAAACAAAGTGCCGCGCTGTGGCTTGGCACCTTCCACTCCATCGGCGCAAAAATTCTACGCCGTCATGCGGAACTCGTCGGCCTCACCCCCACTTTTACCATCCTCGATGACGACGACCAGCAGCGCCTCATTAAGGCCATGCTGGCCGAACAGAACATCGACCACACGAAATTCCCCACCCGCGCCGTGCTCGGCACCATTCAAAGCTGGAAGGATCGCGGCCTCACGCCCGAAAAAATTACCGAGCAGCCCGGCACCTATACCTTGGCGCAAGTGGCCGCAAAAATTTATCCCATCTACCAGAACCGCCTGCGCGCGCTGAACTGCTGCGATTTCGGCGATCTGCTGCTACACAACCTCACCATCTTCGCCAAGCATCAGGATGTGCTGCAAAGCTATTCCGAGCGTTTCCGGTACATTCTCGTCGACGAGTATCAGGATACCAACGTCGCCCAATACATGTGGCTGCGTATGCTCGCCATCGCGCACAAGAACCTCTGCTGCGTCGGCGACGACGACCAGTCCATCTACGGCTGGCGCGGCGCCGAGGTCGGCAATATCCTGAAATTCGAGGTCGATTATCCGGGCGCAAAAATAGTCCGGCTCGAGCGCAACTATCGCAGCACCGCCCCCATCCTCAAAGCTGCTTCCGGCCTCATCGCCAACAATAAAGAACGCCTCGGCAAAACGCTGTGGACCGACGAAGGCGAAGGCGACCCCGTCCGCATCAAATCCGTGTGGGACGACACCGAAGAAGCCCGTTTCGTGGGCGAAGAAATTGAAGCCTTCCACCGCGACAAAATTTCGCTCAGCGACATGGCCGTGCTGGTGCGCGCTGGCTACCAGACCCGAGCGTTCGAGGAACGGTTCATGACACTGGGCGTGCCCTACAAAGTCGTCGGCGGCCTGCGATTCTACGAGCGCATGGAAATTCGCGACGCCATCGCGTACCTGCGCATCATCCACCAACAGCACGACGATCTGGCGTTCGAACGTATCGTGAACACGCCCAAACGCGGCATCGGCAAAGCTACATTGGAGCAATTGCACCTTGAAGCACGCGCCATGAATGGTTCGCTGTGGCAAGCCACGCAGCGTTTGCTCGATACCGGCCAGCTCAAAGGCAAAACCGCCGCCACCCTGCAAAAACTGTTCGACCAGTTCGGCCAGTGGCGCGCCAAGCTGAACGAGCTTAACCTCGCGGAACTGACCGACCTCGTCATCGAAGAATCGGGCTATCGCGCTATGTGGCAGGCTGACAAAACGCCCGAAGCTGGCGGCCGCCTCGAGAACTTGCGCGAGTTGGTGCGCGCACTGGGCGACTATCCCAACCTCGGCGAATTCTTGGAGCATGTTGGCCTCGTAACCGAAGGCGCCGAAAAGAACGACGGCGAAATGGTCAGCATCATGAGCCTGCACGCTGCCAAAGGCTTGGAGTTCACCAGCGTGTTCCTCACCGGCTGGGAAGAAGGCCTGTTCCCCAGCCAGCGCACCATGGACGAGCTCGGCACCGCTGGCTTGGAAGAAGAGCGCCGCCTAGCTTACGTCGGCATCACCCGCGCCCGCGTGCATCTTACCATCAGCCACGCGGCGAATCGCCGCATCTATAACCAGTGGCAATCAAGCATTCCTTCGCGCTTCCTCAGCGAAATTCCGCCCGATACCATTGAACATCTCGACGGCGGACCCTACGCCAAACGCGCCACCGGCCCCGCCATGTTCCAGCGCGAGATGGACGCGATCATGAATAACAAGGTCACGCCCCTGCCCGACCAAAAACCGCCCGGCCGCGCCGATGGTTTCAACAAAGGCAGCCGCGTCTTCCACCAGAAATTCGGTAACGGCGTCATCCTCACCATCGAAGGCGACCATATCGAGATCGCCTTCAAGCATGCGGGCATCAAAAAGATCCTCGCGGAATATATTGAACTTGCCAGTTAGCTTTAATCTAATATAACTCAACTATTAAGTGCACCTTGCACCCAGGAGTTGAAAATGACTATTGAGCAAATCAACTTATATAAACTCATTCAGTTGATGTATTTGCCTGAGAAAAAGAAAATCTCTGAGTTAAAGATAATCCAACGCTCGCTAGCTGCTGAGGATTCCGATGGTGGAGGAGATTTTTATTCACCGTTCTGGGCAGACATAAAAACTCATCTCCGCGGCGAAGGAAGTATCAGCACTCTAACTACACAAAGAATAACGAAATCTAAAAGAAGAGAAAGGTTATACTCTTTATACTTGAAGGGTTTTTTAAGTTGGGAAAAAAATCTGCTTAGGCAAAGCAACATGCCGTGGCATCTCCAACAACGCACAGTGCATGCAAATTTCGATATAACAGGGCAAGGTGTGATAAAGGCAAACAACGCAATAGAATTGCGTTCGGGAACGTTGGTCAAAATCGTTTACGCCTATTTTTGTGAAAAACCTTCACTCACACAGGAATCCATAAGAGTAATGCTTTGGGCACTATCAAGAGTTTTGAAAGAGCACCCCACCGCTGCACTTGAAGTATTCGATATCATAAGAGGTGTTGGCTACAACATAGCCAACACAATACTTGTTGGTGACGAAGAAAAAATTTTTAGGCAGCGGTACGAAGAACTACGAAAACTTTCTAAAACCATTTAGATCGCACGCGTGGCCTGTGCCAGCCACTGCTTCTCGCGCGCGTCCATTTGCGGTTCAAGCAGTTTGTAAACACGCTGGTGATAATCGTTCAGCCAGTTGCGCTCGAAGCTCGTCATCATGTCCACCATCACCAGTCGCGTATCGATGGGTGCCAGCGTGAGCGTCTCGAACGCCAGCAGCTTCTTGCCATCCGCCGTCGTGCCCGCTTCCACCACGGCCACGAGGTTCTCGATACGGATGCCGAACTGGCCTACCGCATAATAGCCCGGCTCATTGCTGAGGATCATGCCCGGCTGCAGCGGCACATGGCTGCCGCGCTTGCTGATGCGTTGCGGCCCTTCATGCACGCACAGGAACGCACCCACGCCATGGCCGGTGCCATGGTCGTAATCCATGCCCGCCGCCCACAGATATTGCCGTGCCAGCGCATCGAGCTGAATGCCTGCCGTCCCCTCGGGGAATTTCACACTGGCCAGCGCGATATGGCCTTTGAGCACGCGCGTGAACGCTTCGCTCATTTTAGGCGAAGCACCGCCCACGGCGAGCGTGCGCGTTACATCGGTCGTGCCGTCATCATATTGCCCACCAGAATCCAGCAGGAACAGGTCGCCCTTGTTCGCCCGGCGATTGCTGGCTTTCGTCGCGCGATAATGCACGATGGCACCATTGGGCCCCGCCCCCGCGATGGTGGCAAAGCTCGGGCCCCGATAACGATCATCTTGTGCACGCATGCTTTCCAGTTGGTCCACCACATTCAATTCATCCGGCAACCGGCCCGCGGCCACTTGCCCATCGAACCAACCGAGGAATTTGCTGAGTGCCACGCCGTCGCGCTTATGCGCCGCGCGAATGCCCTCGAGCTCGACCGCGTTCTTGCATGCCTTGGGTAACAGCGTCGGGTCATCGGTGGCGATGATCTCAAAACCCTCGTTCTCCGCACGGCTCCAGAAGCCTTGCGCCGAGACCGCCGGGTCGATCAGCCATTTACCCTTGAGAGCCGCCTTGCCGCTGAATGAATGATTAATCAATTCCCATTTGATATTGAGGGACTTGAAATATTTCTCCACATCTTGGCTAAACATACGGTCAAACGTGTATAACGTGCCATGCCCATCGCGCGCGAGCGCGAAGTAGCAAAGCAACAGCGGATTGAAGGGGATATCGCTGCCGCGAATATTGAGTAGCCAATTGATACCATCCGGCAAGGTCAGCATCACACCATCGGCCTTGTGCGCAGCCATGACCTTCTTCAGCGCCTCGCGCTTATCGGTATAGCTCTGGCCACTAAGTGTTTCGGCATGAAGCGCCACGTCGCCCGTCGGCGTCGCAGGGCGATCGGCCCAAATGGCATCGACCGGATTCTCCGACAGCTCGACCCACGTAATATCCAGCGCTGCGGTCGCTTTCTTCCACGCATTCAGCTGCGCATGCGTCACGATCCACGGGTCGATGCCGATGGTGATGCGCGCCGCGCGCTCCTGCTCCAGCCATTTGGTGAGGCTGACATCCCCACTATTGAGGTATTGCACGCCCGTACCTTCAAGCTCGCGCTCGGCCTGAATGGTGTAACGCCCATCCGAGAACAAGGTGTGTAAATGGTTGCTGGCATTGGCCCAGAAAGCGCCAAAGCCGGCCGAGCCGGTAAAACCCGTGAGATAACGCAGGCGAGCGGCGCTTTCTGGCACGTATTCGCCTTGAAATTCATCGGCAATGGGCTGCAGGTAGAGATCCACCTTTTCGGACTTCAGGCGCTCAGAAAGCGCATCGATGCGGGCGGAATGGTCGGAGTGGTCATTCATAAGAGGTTGCAATGCAAAAAAGTGGTTGCTAAGCTCCCTTCCTCGCACAGAATAATGCCGACCACAAGGTATTGCGAACACCGGAGACACCGATGCGCTTTACGACCCTCGCCCTCGCCACTCTCGCCCTTTTCTTCGGGGCCACACAGAGCGAAGCCGCGCCCAACGCCAACCGCTTCAAACCCGCCATCGTCTATCTCTATTCAGGGTCCGATTCGGATCGCGCCTTCATCGACGCCGCACGCGCCGGATTGGAAAAAGCCGAGAAAGAATTCGGCGTCAAAGTCACCGAGCACCGCATGCTCGGCAGCGAGAACATCACCGCCACCATCAAGAACGTCGCCGATTCGGGCGCCTCGCCCATCATCGCCGTGGGCTACCAGAACGTCATGCCCGTACTGAACCTGGCCGAGCGTTATCCCAACACCAAATTCACCGTCATCGACGGGCTGGTGCCGCCACTGTTCTCCAACGTGCAGTCGGTCATCTTCAAGGATCATGAAGGCGCATTCCTCGTCGGCATGATCGCGGGCAAGGTCAGCAAATCAGGCCATATCGGCTTCATCGGCGGCATGGATGTGCCGCTCATCCGCAACTTCAACAAAGGCTACATCCAGGGCGCGCGCTACGCGAATCCCGATGTACGCATCGAAGTCGACATGGTCGGCAATGGCCCCGACGCATGGAGTAATCCCGACGCGGCGCATAAACTCGCCACCAAACAATTCAAAGCCGGCGCCGATGTGTGCTTCGCCGCTGCCGGCGGGTCGGGCCTTGGTGTGCTGAAAGCCGCCAGCGAATCCGATAAATACGCCATCGGTGTCGACACCAACCAGAACGGCCTGTTCCCCGGCCACGTGCTCACCTCGCTGGTCAAACGTGTCGACATCGCGGTGTATGATGCGCTGAAAACCAGCCACGCGCGCAACTGGAGCCCCGGCATCAAATACCTCGGCATCAAAGAAGGCGCGCTTGATTACGCGGTCGATCAGAACAACAAGAACCTCATCAGCGAGCAGCTCATTGAAGATGTCGCCACCGCCAAAGAGCGCATCATCAACGGCACCATCGACGTCGAGATGTACTCGCCCAAGTAAGCGAATTTACTCATTCCTTATGTTTTATGCGTTCTACCGCAGCGCGGCATGACATGCGTGCGGGCATCATGTACGCCACTTGCACTATTAACTGGAGAACCACATGAACAAGAACACCATGATCATCATCCTCGTCCTAGCAATTGCGGTGGGCGCCTACCTCTGGAACAAAGACCAGAACACCACCACCATCGAGCTTCCGGGCAACAACGAGATCTCGATCGAGAAGTAGTATTCCGTCATCCTGTGGCCGCGTAAGCGGAGCACAGGATCTAGATCCTGCGCAGGCTTCGCCTCGCAGGATGACAGTATTATTTTTTAGATAACCATTTCGCCACGTCGCGGGCGCTGTATGTCAGAATGGCATCGGCGCCCGCACGTTTAAAGGCCAGTAACGTCTCAAGCGTTGCCGCTCTTTCATCCAGCATACCTTCTTTCACGGCAGCCTTCAGCATCGCGTATTCGCCGCTCACGTGATAGGCGAACACCGGCAGATCGCAGCTGTCTTTCACGCGTGCGATAACATCCAGATACAGCAATCCCGGCTTCACCATCACCATGTCCGCGCCTTCGGCGACATCAAGCGCAATTTCGCGCAGTGCTTCGCGCGTGTTGGCAGGGTTCATCTGGTAGGTGCGCTTATCAAGCGGGGTTTTCTTCGCACTGCCCACCGCCGCGCGGAATGGGCCATAGAATGCCGAAGCATATTTCGCGGCATACGACAGAATAACCGTGTTGGCATGCCCAGCCTCGTCCAACGCATCGCGAATGTAGCCGATGCGGCCATCCATCATATCACTCGGCGCCACGATGTCGCAGCCAGCCGGTGCCAGCGCCACCGCTTGTTTGGCAAGCAGCATCACTGTCGCGTCGTTGGCGATGGTGCCGTCGTCGTCCAGCACGCCATCATGCCCGTGCGTGGTATACGGATCGAGCGCCACATCGCCGATGATGCCGATATCCGGCACGGCTTTCTTCACGGCTTTAATGGCACGGCACACCAGATTCTTGCCGTTGAATGCTTCTTTCGCGTCGTCGGATTTTTTGCCAGCAGGCACCACCGGAAATAGCGCGATCGCCGGAATGCCAAGGCTCGCCGCTTCTTTTGCGGCCTGCACCAGCTGGTCGATGCTCAGGCGCTCAACGCCCGGCAGGCCTTGCACTTTTTCGCGCTTGTTTTCACCTTCAATGACGAACAACGGCCAGATGAGATCTTCCACGCGCAAATGATGCTCGGCCACCATACTGCGCAGCCATTGCGTGCGGCGCAACCGGCGCAAACGTTCGGTGATGTGCAATTGCCCGCCCATTACACCTTCAAAAACCCAACGCGTTTTTTCACTTCAGCGAGGATCGGCTGCGCCGTATCATTCGCCGCTTCGGCACCACGTTTCAAAATACCATCGAGCATCGGGATATCCGCCTGCAGCTCACGCATTTTGGCAGTGATGGGCGACAGTTTCTCGACCGCCAGTTCAGCCAACTGCGCTTTGAATTGACCCGTTTTCAACGTCGAGAATTGCTCAACCACTTTCTGCGGCGTACTGCCGCTCAGCGTGGCATAGATGGTCAGCAAATTCGCAACTGCCGGGCGTTCTTTTTCATCGAAGCTCAAGCTCGGCTCCGAATCCGTCTGCGCCTTTTTAATTTTATTGGCGATGGCATCCGCATCATCGGTGAGCGTAATGCGCGAATAATCCGACGGGTCGGATTTGCTCATTTTCTTGGTGCCATCTGTCAGGCTCATGATGCGCGCCGCCGTCGGCAGGATCACCGGCTCCGGCAACGGGAAGAACTCCTCACCCACCGAGCGGTTGAATGCCCCCGCAATGTCGCGCGCCAGTTCCAAATGCTGCTTCTGGTCCGCACCCACCGGCACATGCGTCGCTTTGTAAGTCAAAATATCGGCTGCCATCAGCACCGGATAAGCATAAAGTCCCAGCGCAGCGTTCTCGCGGTTCGCACCCGCTTTATCCTTGAACTGCGTCATGCGGTTCAGCCAGCCCAGCGGCGTATGGCAGTTTAGAATCCACGCTAGCTCCGCGTGCGCACTCACTGCCGATTGCGGGAAGATGACCGATTTATTGGTGTCGATACCGGCGGCGATATATGCGGCGGCCACTTCGCGCGTGGCGGCGGTCAGCGCGGCGGGGTCTTGCGGC
>JBEIOT010000095.1:0-7437 GCA_040377415.1 Azospirillum sp.
CCGATGCGACGGTGGTGGGCATTCCCGCCCATGTGGTGAGCGACGCGCACGAAGCATTCACCGCCTACGGCACCACGGTGTCGGATGATTCGGTGGAATCGCTGCAAGCCAAGCTCGCCGCGCTGGAAGCACGCCTCGCGCAGCTGGAAGGTGGCTCCGAAGCCGCCACCGTGTGGGACCGCAAGAAAGGTGGTGCGGCATGATGCTCTCCACCAAAGGCCGCTACGCGGTGATGGCAATGGTCGATCTGGCCACGCAACTGACGGATAAATCCGTCACGCTGGCAAGCATCGCCGAGCGTCAGGAAATTCCGCTGCCGTATCTTGAGCAAATTTTTGCGAAGCTGAAGCGTGCAGGTATTGTCGACAGTGCACGTGGCCCCGGCGGCGGTTACAAACTCGCCAAACTGGCCGAGCGCACCAGCATCGCCGAAATTATCGTGGCGTCGGAAGAAGACATGACCATGACCCGCTGCGGCGCTAGCGAGACCCCCGGCTGCATGCAAAGCAACAAGGCGCGCTGCCTGACGCATGATCTGTGGGAAGGCCTCGAGCAGCAGATCGAGCATTATCTGGAGAGCCTCAGTCTCGCCGACGTTTGCGCGCGCAAGGTGACCGATAAATTCCCCAAGATGCCGCAACTCGCGCAACTGCTGGTCAACTAATGATCTATCTCGATTACAACGCCACCGCGCCCATGCTGCCGTCGGTGAAAGCGGCGATGGCGTCGCTCATGGGCGAATCGCTCAACGCATCAAGCGTGCATGCGGGTGGCCGCAAAGCCAAGAAACTGCTGGAAGACGCACGCCGCGACATCGCGCAGGCCCTTGGCGCATTCCCCAATGAAGTGCTGTTCACGGCCAGCGGTAGTGAAGCCAACAACATGGTACTGCGTGCCTTTCGCGACCGCCCGCTGCTGGTCAGCGCCATTGAACACGCATCCATCGCCAAGACCGGCAAGCTGCTGGGGGCAGCTGTTATCCCAGTCGATAGCAACGGCGTGGTGAAGCTCGACGCACTGGCCTCGCAGCTCGCCGCACTCGGCAAACCAGCGTTGGTGAGTGTCATGCTCGCCAACAATGAGACGGGTGTGATTCAACCTATCGCCGAAATTTCAGAACTCGTGCACCAGCACGGTGGCCTGCTGCATGTCGATGCGGTGCAGGGCATCGGTAAAATTACGGTGGATTGGGGCTTGCTGAAAGCCGATATGCTCACCATCAGCAGCCACAAGGTCGGTGGCCCGCTGGGCGCTGCGGCGCTGCTCATTCGCAGCGATCTGCCCATCCAGCCGCTCATCACCGGCGGCGGGCAGGAGCTTGGCCGCCGCGCTGGCACCGAGAACATCGCCGCCATTCATGGCTTTGCACTCGCCGTTAAAGAGACCGCCAATTGTGCCGATGCGCGCCGCCAGCTGATGCTGCGCAAGGCGCTGGAAAGCCAGATCCGCACCACTGCGCCGCACGCCAAACAATACGTGTTCACCGTGCCGCAGCTGCCCAACACGCTGATGCTCACCATGCCCGGCGTGACCGCCGAAACGCAGCTCATGTATTTCGATCTGAGCGGGTTTGCTGTGTCGGCCGGTTCTGCCTGCAGTTCGGGCCGTATCGAGCCATCTTCCGTGTTGCTGGCGATGGGGGTAGAATCGCACGAGGCGGCCTGTGCCATTCGTGTTTCCCTCGGCTGGGGCACAACCGACATAGAAATCAATGCCTTCGCCGAGATGTGGGCCAAGGCCTTCGCCAAGTTATCCAAGGGGCAGGCGGCGTAATTTGTGCAGTGCGGGTGTTAATTGTTGACGCGAGCACTATGTTATTCTACGCGTGCGCCAAACCAAGACTATTGAGAGATGTAAAATGAGTGCTAAAGCACCAGAATCTACTGTGAAATTCCCGATTTTCATGGACTATCAATCGACCACCCCATGCGACCCGCGCGTGGTGCAGGCGATGCTGCCTTATTTCACCGAGAAATTCGGCAACCCGCATTCGCGCAGTCACGCCTTTGGCTGGGAAGCCGAAGCCGCGAGCGAATTGGCGCGCGAGCAAGTGGCCCGCCTCATCAATGCTGACCCTAAGGAAATCATTTTTACTTCGGGCGCGACGGAAGCGAACAACATCGCGCTGAAAAGCGTCGGTGCGTTCTATAAAGACAAAAAGAACCACATCATCACGGTGGTGACGGAACATAAATGCGTGCTCGATAGCGCGCGCCACATGGAGCAAGAGGGCTTCGAGGTCACGTACCTGCCGGTACAGACCAACGGCCTCATCGATCTCGATGAACTCAAAGCTGCCATCCGCCCGACCACGCTGTTGGTTTCGGTGATGGGCGTGAACAACGAGCTCGGCGTTATCCAGCCGCTGGCGGAAATTGGCAAGATCACCCGCGCTGCTGGCGTATTGTTCCACACCGATGCGGCGCAAGCTTTCGGCAAGATTCCGCTGGATGTCGAGGCGATGAACATCGACCTCATGAGCATCAGCGCGCATAAAGTCTATGGCCCCAAAGGCGTGGGCGCGCTGTTCGTACGCCGCCGTCCGCGCGTGCGCTTAGAGGCATTGTTCAGCGGCGGTGGCCAGGAGCGCGGTATGCGCTCGGGCACGCTGCCGACCCCGCTGGTCGTGGGTTTCGGCGAAGCCGCCCGCATCGCGAAAGAAGAAATGCAAGGCGAAGCCGAGCGCATCCGCTTCCTCGCCGATAAATTCCTCAAAGCCGTGATGGACGATGTGCCCGACGTGTTCATGAACGGCGACCGCGAACAGCGCTGGCCTGGCTGCATCAACCTCAGCTTCGCCTACATCGAAGGCGAAAGCATGATCATGGCCATCAAGAACCTTGCGGTGAGCAGCGGTTCGGCTTGCACCAGCGCCTCGCTGGAACCCAGCTACGTGCTGCGCAGCATCGGCGTCGGCGAAGAACTGGCACACACCAGCATCCGCTTCGGTATCGGCCGCTTCACGACGGAAGCCGAGATTGACGAAGCGATCAAAATCGTATCAGGAAGCATCGAAAAGCTCCGCGCCATGAGCCCGCTATGGGAAATGGTGCAAGAGGGCGTCGATATCAGCAAAATTGAGTGGGCAGCGCATTAATGGTCACCAAAGAATACAGTCAGATCGTCAGCCGCTATGCCACGCTTGTGCGCGACAAGGCCAGTGATCCGATCGATCGATCGGTGGTCGACCGTGCAGCGGCCTTGTGCAAGCGATTCACACCGCAACGCAAGGGTGGCGATGCAGAATTGACCTTGGCCTATGACCACGCCGTCGAATTAATTGAAAAACACGGTGTCTACATTCCCGCCGACATCACCAAACACGTCACGGATAGCTTTGTGATGCGTTATGCGCGGGAAGAGGTGGACGCATTGCTTTGCAACGCGTGCATCGTTGTCGCCATGCAAGAAGAAGAGAACGGCCGCGAATTCCATGCCGACAATGTTGAACGCATCCTGATGACGGCCATGGGTGAACTGCATGACGGCCGTGCAAAAATCGAAACAAGATCGCGCGTGATGCAATCGCGCAGTATGAATTAGAAGGAGACCCCGACATGGCTTACTCAGAAAAACTCGTCGATCACTATGAAAACCCCCGCAACGTTGGCAGCTTTGAAAAAGGCGACGACGGCGTTGGCACCGGCCTCGTGGGCGCACCTGCCTGCGGCGACGTGATGAAGCTGCAAATTAAAGTGAACGATGCAGGTATCATCGAAGATGCACGCTTCAAGACCTTCGGCTGTGGTTCGGCCATTGCTTCAAGCTCGCTGGTTACCGAATGGGTAAAAGGCAAGCATGTCGATGATGCAGCGCAGATCAAGAACACCGAGATCGCGCAAGAGCTCGCGCTGCCGCCCGTGAAAATTCACTGCAGCGTACTGGCCGAAGACGCCATCAAAGCCGCTGTGAACGACTACAAGGCGAAGAAACACAACCAACAGCCTGAAGTGGTGACCGCTTAACATGCGCACCGCCGTCAAAGCACTGCAGATCACCGACAACGCCGCTCAGCACATCAAGGCGCTGCTGGATTCGCGCGGCAAGGAATCGGCAGGCATTCGTGTCGGCATCCGCACGCGTGGTTGCTCGGGCCTCAGCTACACCGTGGAATATGCCGACGAGATCGGCAAATATGATGAAGTGGTAGAAGACAAGGGCGTGCGCGTGCTCATCGACCCCAAGGCCGTGATGTTCCTCATCGGCACCGAAATGGACTTTAAAGAAGAGAAGTTCAAAAGCGGGTTCACGTTTACGAACCCGAACGAAAAAGGCCGCTGCGGCTGCGGTGAGTCTTTCAACGTATAAATCCAACAAATACCTAGCATTGGCGCGCATTTGGGCCTATATCGCCCGCGATGCAAAACCTGTTTGAAATCCTTGGCCTGCCCGTGGCGTTTGAGCTGAATCTCAAAACGCTGGAGCGCAGCTATTTCGACGCCCAGCGCCAGTGGCACCCCGACCGCTTCGTGGGCAAGGGCGAAGACATGCGCGGCGAGGCGGCTGAGCGCTCGGTCCTCATCAACGATGCTTACGAAACCCTGAAGAACCCGCTCGCTCGTGCCCGCCACATGCTTGAGCTCAAGAACATCTTCATCGACGACGAAACAAATCCCCCGCAAGATCTGCTGATGGAAATGATGGAACTGCGCGAGCGCATCCACGACCATGCCGAAGACGGCAAAGCGCTGTTCACGATTATCGAAGACATCAAAAAACTCGCCGCTGTAAGCACTCAGGCCATTACCGATGCTTTTGCTACCGACGACATCAAAGCCGCCGAAGAAGAAGTGCTGCGCTTTGGCTACTTGGGTAAAGCCATGGAGGAAGCGCACATGATGCTCTACCGCGTGAAGGCCCAGCACGCATCGCATGGGGCGCGCTAGCATGAGCGAGATGATCCAGATCTACGAGCCGGGCCAAACGCCGCTGCCGCATGCGGACACCACGGCCATCGGCATCGACCTTGGCACCACGCACAGCGTTGTCGCCATTTCGACCAGCGCCAGCGCCGAAGCCATCCACGACGCGCATGGCCGCGCCATCATCCCCAGCATCGTGCATTACGACGGCGCGCACATCGTCGTCGGCCACGAAGCGCGCAAGGCGCTGGCCGAAGGTGAGCCTGATGTTATCGCCTCCATCAAGCGCCTCATGGGCCGCTCGGCGGAAGACATCATCGCCAGTGGCGAAGCCGATTCCTACGAGATCGACTTAGAAAAGACCGGCATGGTTCGCGTAAAGACCGCCGCGCGCAGTGTTAGCCCCGTCGAAGTTTCCGCCGAAGTATTGAAACACCTGCGCCGCATGGCCAGCGACGCGCTAGGCCGCGATGTCACCAAAGCCGTTATCACCGTTCCCGCCTATTTCGACGACGCCGCACGCGCTGCCACCAAAGACGCCGCCAAACTGGCTGGCCTCGAAGTGCTACGCCTTATCAACGAACCCACCGCCGCTGCACTGGCTTATGGGCTCGATGAGAATGCCGAAGGCATCTTCGCCATTTACGATTTCGGCGGCGGCACGTTCGATATTTCCATTTTAAAGCTAGAGACCGGCGTGTTCCAGGTGCTCAGCACCGCTGGCGACACCGCCTTGGGCGGTGACGACATGGACCGCGCCATGGCCCGCCGCGTGATCGACCAAAAACGCCTGGGCACCTTGCCGCCCGCACATTTCGCGCAATTGCTGGCCGCGTGCCGCGTGGCGAAAGAAGCCCTTACCAACGGCACCGTCACTAATATCCTGTGGGAAGGCGAGCATATCCCGTTCAGCCGCGCCGAACTTGAATCGCTGGCCGAAGACCTCATCAACCGCACACTGGAATGCTGCGACGCTGCCCTGCGCGATGCGGGCCTCACGCCCGCCGCCATCACCGGCGTGGTCATGGTGGGCGGCAGCACGCGCGTGCCCATGGTGAAGCGCAAAGTGGCCGAATTCTTCGCCACCACGCCCTACGATAAACTCGACCCCGATCTGGTCGTCGCACTCGGCGCTGCTTTGCAGGCCGAAGCGCTCACCGTTGGCTCCGACAATCTGCTGCTCGACGTCACGCCACTCAGCCTCGGTATCGAGACCATGGGCGGCATCGTCGAAAAAATTATCTACCGCAATTCGCCCATTCCCACGTCCGTGGCGCAAGAATTCACCACCTATCAGGATGGCCAAACGGCCATGAAGATCCACGTGCTGCAGGGCGAGCGCGAAAAAGTGGCCGATTGCCGCTCGCTGGCCGAATTCACGCTCAGCGGCATTCCGGCCATGGTGGCGGGCGCGGCGCGCATTAAAATTACCTTTAATATCGATGCCGATGGCCTGCTGAGTGTGGCCGCCGAGGAACTGACCCAAGGCATTCGCGCTGCGGTCGATGTGCGCCCAAGCTATGGTCTTGCCTTCGAAGAGATCGAACGTATGCTTCGCGACAGCATGGAGAACGCCCAAGTCGACATCGTGGAGCGCTTGTTAATTGAAGCCCGCGTTGAAGCCGAGCGCACCATCAGCGAAGTGCGCAATGCCATGGTGAAAACGCCCACCGCGCTGCGGCCGGGCGAGGGCGCCATGATCGAAGCGCAATGTGCGCGGTTGCAAACGGCCCTGGCCGGCACCGACCGTGAGCGCATCGACCGCGAAGTGCACGCGTTGAATGCCATGGTCGGCCCGTTCGCCCAGGCGCGCATGGACCACGCCATAGCCGGGGCGCTATCCGGTAAGAACGTCGAAGAAGTATAAAAAACGAGAGAGACCACGATGCCTAAAGTTACTTTCACCTTCCAGGATGGCCACGATCTCGTGGTCGATGCGCCCAACGGCATTTCGCTGCTTGAAGTCGCGCACAAAAATAACATTCCGCTGGAGGGCGCGTGCGAAGGATCGCTTGCCTGCAGCACTTGCCACGTCGTCATCGACGAAAGCTTCTACAGCCAGCTTCCGCCCGCCAGCGACGATGAAGAGGACATGCTTGATCTGGCCTTTGGCCTCACGCACACCAGCCGCCTTGGCTGCCAGATCATGATGAACGACAGCCTCGATGGCTTAAAAGTGAAACTCCCCGCGGCCACTCGCAACATGATGGTCGATAAGAAGTAAGGAACAGTAATGGAATCCACCGATAGCCAAAACGTCAGCACCGAAATTAACAAACGCCGCGCCGCACGTTCGCGCCGCGTTATCATTGGCACGCTTTCTGTGCTGGTGCTCATCATCGCTGCAGCCGTGCTTGCTAGCAAAACTGGCTTGGATCGCGCATTGGTGCGCAAGCAGCTCGAGAATATCTCGGCCCAGCTGAAAGCCAACGGTGCCGCCAATGGCCGCGACGTCAGCTTCACCTATGGCGAAGTGGAAGTGGCCGGCAGCTTCGGCAACAAACACGCCGTCATCCATGCGCCCGTGCTCGAAGTGAAGCCGCTGGAAGCCGAAGGCTACGTGCAGCCGCAAGGC
>JBEIOT010000246.1:0-1986 GCA_040377415.1 Azospirillum sp.
CGCGAAGCGGGCGAAGCCTATCTCAAGAACGCGTTCGCCCCGTTCAAGATAACGGACACGCGCATCATGCAGCATTTCCTCGACCACACCTTGCAATCGACGGGTGACGGCGGCTGGCGCATTGCGTGCGACCCGGCCATCAGTGTGCCCATCGCTGCGCAGACCAATAATTTCGAGGACACGAACGACGTGTCGCTGGCCGAAGTGTGGGAAAAGATCACCACCCCCACCCTCATCGTGCGCGGTGGCGAATCGGACATCCTCGATGAGGTCACCGTTAATGCCATGCGCAGCACCAATCTAAAGGCCACGGAATACCTTGTTCCCGGTGTGGGCCACGCGCCCTATCTGGCAGAACCCGCGCAATACCAGCGGGTTGTCGATTGGCTGGTCTATGGCGATACGGGGTTCGGCTTTGCCGGTTAGCGCTGGATTGAAGACTATTTTTTTGGTAAGGTGCTGTCATGGCTAACGAACTCGTCTCTACATCAAGGAACCCCTTCATCCGCGCGGCGGATCAGCTGAAGGCGACGGGTTCGATCGACCGCGCATCCGCCCTGCCCGCGCCGGAAGAGCTGCCTACCAAAAGCACCCGCGCCCGCCTCAACTTCATTCCCGATGGCGATATGCTACGCCAGATGATCGACCGTGCACTCAGCGCCTTGTCAAAAGGTCGCATCTTCGACCGCGGTGCTATCCTGAACGTACTGGTATAGCTTCTTTCTTGCTTTTTACGCTGATTCGGCGAGCATGTAGCCATGCTTAAAGAACTGAACTGGCAAGACCCCCTCAACCTCGAGGCCCAACTCACCGACGAAGAACGCATGGTGCGTGACGCCGCGCGCAGCTTCGCGCAAGAGCGGCTTCTGCCCGGCATCATCGATGCTAATCGGCACGAGAAATTCGACCGCTCCATCATGAGCGACATGGGCGCGCAGGGCCTGCTTGGCAGCACCATCCAGGGCTATGGCTGCGCGGGCGTGAGCCATGTGGCCTACGGGCTGGTGGCGAAGGAAGTGGAAGCCGTGGATTCCGGCTACCGCTCGGCGTTGTCAGTGCAATCCTCGCTGGTCATGCACCCCATTTACAGCTTCGCGACCGACGCGATGAAAGAAAAATACCTGCCCAAGCTCGCCACCGGCGAACTTATTGGCTGCTTCGGCCTGACCGAGCCGGACCATGGTTCCGACCCCAGCGGCATGAAGACCCGCGCCACGAAAGTGGATGGCGGCTACAAAATCAGCGGTTCCAAGAACTGGATCACCAACTCACCCATCGCCGATGTGTTCGTGGTGTGGGCGAAGGTGTTCGGCCATTCGCAAGTGAAAGACGGCACCATTCGCGGGTTCATCATTGAACGCGGCGACAAAGGTGACCTCGCCACGCCGAAGATCGACGGCAAGCTTTCGCTTCGCGCCAGCACCACCGGCATGATCATGATGGACGATGTGTTCGTGCCCGACGAGCGCGCGCTGGAAGTCTCGGGCCTTAAAGGTCCGTTCAGCTGCCTGAACAAGGCACGCTATGGCATTGCATGGGGCGCGCTGGGTGCGGCAACCAGCTGCATGGAGATCGCGCGCGATTACACGCTAAACCGCCTGCAGTTCGGTCGCCCACTGGCCGCCAACCAGCTGGTACAGAAAAAACTCGCCGACATGATGGTCGAAATTAATCTGGGCCTGCATGCTGCGCTGCGCGTGGGTCGCCTGATGGATGAAGACCAGTATGCCCCGGAGATGATCAGCTTCGTGAAGCGCAACAGCTGCGGCAAGGCGCTCGAAATCGCCCGCGTCGCCCGCGACATGCTGGGCGGCAACGGCATCGCCGACGAATACCACGTGATGCGCCACATGGTGAATCTCGAGGCGGTGAACACCTACGAAGGCACGCACGACGTCCACGCCCTCATTCTCGGGCGCGCGCAAACAGGGCTGCAGGCTTTCACCTGAAGTCATCACCACAAGAAGCCGATTGGGACAGTTACGC
>JBEIOT010000068.1:0-9000 GCA_040377415.1 Azospirillum sp.
GTTGGGCGTCGACTACAACAAGCCCTACAAAAAATCCGCCCGTATCGTCGGCGATGTAATGGGTAAATACCACCCGCACGGCGACAGCGCGATCTACGACGCGATGGTGCGCATGGCGCAACCCTTCAGCATGAGCCTCATGCTGGTCGACGGCCAGGGCAACTTCGGCTCCATGGATGGCGATAACGCCGCGGCCATGCGTTACACCGAATCACGCCTCAGCAAAGCTGCCCACGCATTGCTCGACGATATTTCAAACGACACCATCGACTACCAAGAGAACTACGATGGCGCCGAACAAGAGCCCACCGTTCTCCCCGCACGTTTCCCTAACATCCTCGTCAATGGCGGCGGCGGCATCGCCGTCGGCATGGCCACCAACATTCCGCCGCACAACCTCGGCGAAGTGGTCGACGCCACCTGCGCGCTGATCGATAACCCCGACGCGACGATCGAAGACCTCGTCGCCATCTGCCCGGGTCCCGATTTCCCCACCGGCGCTATCATTCTCGGGCGCACCGGCTCCTACAGCGCCATGACCACGGGCCGCGGCTCGGTCGTCATGCGTGGCCGCGCCGAAGTCGAAGTGCTGAAGAATGGCCGCGAGATCATCGTCATCCATGAAATTCCGTACCAGGTGAACAAAGCGCGCATGATCGAGCGCATCGCCGAACTGGTGAAAGAGAAAAAGATCGAAGGCATCAGCGACCTGCGCGACGAGTCGGATAAATCCGGCGTGCGCGTCGTCGTCGAAATTAAAAAGGACGCGATGGGCGAGGTGGTACTCAACCAGCTCTATCAATTCACCCCGCTGCAGACCAGCTTCGGCGTCAATATGCTGGCGCTTAACCAGGGCCGCCCCGAACTGCTCGACCTGCGCAAAGTGCTCGTCGCCTTCATCGCCTTCCGCGAAGAGGTCATCACCCGCCGCACGCAATTCCTGCTCAGCAAGTCGCGCGACCGTGCCCACGTGCTCATCGGCCTCGCCATTGCTGTCGCGAATATCGACGAAGTCATCGCCGTCATCCGCGCCTCGGCCGATGCCAATATCGCTAAAGACGAACTGATGAAGCGCGACTGGAAAGCTGCTGATGTCATTCCGCTGCTCGAATTGGTCGAAGACCAGGGCAACGAATTGAACGGCGACCGCATCAAGTTCACCGAAGCGCAAGCCAAAGCGATCCTAGAGCTTCGCCTCGCACGCCTCACCGGCCTCGAGCGCGAGAAGATCGACGGCGAGCTGGGCGAACTGGCCACCGACATTAAATACCACCTCTCCATCCTCGGCGACCGCGTGAAGCTGTATGCGCTGATGCGCGAAGAGCTGGTAAAGGTCCGTGAAGAATTCGCCGTACCGCGCCGCTCCGAAATTCAGGATTCCGAATTCGAAGTCGACATGGAATCGCTCATCATGCGCGAAGACATGGTCGTCATGGTCACGGCTGGCGGCTACATCAAGCGCGTACCGCTCGCGACGTATCGTGCCCAAAAACGCGGCGGCAAAGGCCGCAGCGGCATGAACCTGCGCGACGAAGATTTCACCATCGAGCTGTTCGTGGCCTCCACGCACGCACCGGTGCTGTTCTTCAGCTCCACCGGTCAGGTGTACAAACTCAAGACCTACCGTCTGCCGCTTTCCACCCCGCAAGCGCGCGGCAAAGCACTGGTGAATATCTTCCCGCTCAAACCCGGCGAGACCATCACCAGCTTCATGACCCTGCCCGAGAACGAAGCCGATTGGGACAACCTGCACATCTTCTTCGCCACCGCGAAGGGCAACGTGCGCCGCAACGACCTGTCCGATTTCAAATCGGTGCAAAGCAACGGCAAGATCGCCATTCGTATGGACGAAGACGACAAGCTCGTCGGCGTGCGCACCTGTGCCGAAGAAGACCACGTCCTCCTCGCCACCAGTGGCGGCAAGGCCATGCGCTTCCCGGTCAACGCGGTGCGCGTCTTCAAATCCCGCACCAGCGATGGTGTTCGCGGCATGAAGCTCGCCGATAAAGACGAAGTCGTTTCCATCTCCATCCTCACCGGCATCCGCGCCACGGCCGAAGAACGCGAAGCGTACCGCAAGGTCGCCAGCGCCAAACGTCGTGCGAGCGGCGAAGAAGAAGCCAACGACATCCCTGAGAAAGAATCGGGCGAAGCATTGGCCGAAGTGACCTTGAGCCCCGAGCGCATCACCGAGATGGAAGCCGCCGAGCAAATGCTGCTCACGCTCACCGACCAAGGCTTCGGCAAGCGCACATCAGCCTTTGAATACCGCGTCACCAACCGTGGTGGTTCGGGCGTCACCGGCATGACGCTTGGTAAGAAGAACGGCAAAGTTGTGTCGTCCTTCCCCGTCGAAGCTGGCGACCAAATCATGCTGATGACCGACAAGGGCACGCTCATTCGCACGCCCGTGCAGGACATCCGCATCTGTGGCCGCACTTCGCAAGGCGTCATCACCTTCCGCACCGCCGATAAGGAAAAGGTCATCTCCGCCGTCCGCATCAAGGCGGATATGGTGGTCGAGGACGCTTCCGGTGCCGACGAAGGCGACGAGGGGGCTCCCGAGGCCCCGCAAACGCCCGCCGCCGAGTAAGCTTCACCGGTCCGTCACGCCACTGTCACAGAACCGTCATGGTTACGTGGTAGTTTCAGTGCATGGAACATACACGCGCGAAGCATGGCGAATATTGCCCACTCCCGGATCTTGCTGCTTACAAGCAAGGGGTGGACCTGGCCATCACCGAGGCGTTGGATCTGCGGACCCAGCTTGAACAGCACATGGGTGGCAGCACCCAGGCCGTGAGCGATTTCGGTCATGACATCAATAACGCGATCGCGGCGCTCGCCTTCGCGCACAACAAGGCCACGCCCCTTAAAGTGGTGAACATGCTGCTGAACGATTATGCCCCCCGCGTCGACTCAGGATTCGAGCAGATCCGCTCCCACGTGCAGGATGCCGAGCTGTTACAGAAGATCGATGCACTGCAGGAACGCACCGACGGGCTTTTCGGCCAGCTGCGACTCGCCCAGGAACAGCATGCATACCCCCAGGCCGATCAGCTGCGGCAGGTGAAGATCCTCGGCACCGTCGGCCGCGAGGGCCGACACGGCATTTGGCTCTAGCCATGAGCGCGCCCACCCGCATCGAAGCTGTTCGCACTGGTCCGTGGACGCAACGCAGCGACGCACTCATCCAGATATTCCAAAAACTCGAACCCACCTTGCTGGCCATCCGTGAACACGAGCCGCAAGCGTTCACCGACTGCATGCAAATGGTGGCCGATGTCGCCAAGGCCGCCCCGCTGCTCGACCAGACCCCCTCCATCACCAACGCGCGCGCCCTGCGCCGCCACTGGGCCAAAAAAGTTCACGACGTGATGAAAGACACCGAAGCCAAGCTCTACGAGCACAATGCTAGCAGTGGCTATATCGGGCTCTGCTGGAGCATGGAAGAACAGCTCAACGCCCTGTTCACCGCCGCCGAAGACCTCATCGAATCCAACCGTCCCGTCGCCATGGTCCACGGCATTACCCAACCGGCCGAAAAAACACTTGGCACCGATCACGAGCACTTTAAGAGATAAACCATGGAACTTCCCGATTCGACTCCCATCCGCATCAACGATCGCGACCGCTTCAAAGCGCGGGTCGACGCGGTCAACCAGCTCATGGACTACCTGCGACCCGTGCTCTACGAATCGCCCGAGCATTACAAACCCGTCGATGCCGCCTCCATCATGCCCGAGAACGCACCGCCCAAAGCGCAGGTCACCCACTACGTATCGCACGCGCTGACCGGGTTGCTGACCCTGGCCGAAAGCGACCAGCCCACCCTCGGCACCGCTCGCGAGATCCTTGCCCTGCGCGAGAAGGCCGCGCGCGCATTCCGTCAGGTCCATTTCGAATTTGGCGAGAACACCGAGCCGCGCGATCTGTTGAGCAGACTCGACACGCAGTTGAACAGCTTGTTCCAGGATGTGCAGTTCGCAACCGACCAGGTCAAGGGCCCCAACAGCGCACGCATTCTCGGGCAAGACCGCAGCGACCGCAGCATCGGCTAAACTTCCCCTTGCAACCTTTTGGCTTGGCTGTATTTACAGCTGCATGCGTATTGGTATTTATCCCGGCACTTTCGACCCCATCACCTTTGGGCACATGGACATCATCCGCCGTGCACTGCGCGTGGTCGATAAGCTCATCATCGGCGTCGCGCTCGATTCCGCGAAAGAGCCGTTGTTCGATGTAGAATCCCGCGCGCACCTCGTGCGCTCCGATATTAAAGCGTTAGGTGAAGACGTCAGCCGCATCGAAGTGAAACCCTTCAGCGGTTTGCTCGCGCGCTTCGCCCACGATGAAAAAGCTACCTTGCTTATCCGTGGCTTACGCGCCGTCTCTGACTTTGAATATGAATTTCAGATGGCCAGCGTGAACAACAAGATCGCGCCCGAACTCGAGACCGTGTTCCTCACCGCCAGCGATGCCACGCACTTCATCTCGTCGCGCTTCGTGAAACAGATCGCGCGCCTGGGTGGCGATGTCAGCAAGTTCGTATCCCCCACCATCGCCGATGCGTTGCGTCAGGAATACCTGGTCCCCCGTGGCTAAGGAACCGGTCGCGAAAAAGCCGGCTCCCAAAAAGAAAACCGACGAGACCAGCGAGCTCGTCCACCAGATCGGCCACAGCCTGCTGCAAGACGTCGAGTACGAAGACGGCGCATGGCAAGCCATCGTGCTCATCGTCGAACTCGAAGAAGGCTACGCCAGCGTCGGCGGCTTCCGCTACGATGCCAAGGGCAAGCACACCGCCACCATCCCCGAGAATTACGACCTCGCTGGCGATGCCGAAGCCCTCTGCGACATCATGGAAGCAGAAGGCGGCGGGCGATGGAAGTCCATGCTCATCGAGCTAACCCAGCCCGGTCCCGAGATCGCCATCGAATTCGAGTACGACATCGCCGGGCGCTGGAGTTTCGATTTCAGCGATGCCGATAAGATGGCCAAAAAGCTGCGCCCAAAAACAGCTTAGTTGCCAATTGTAATTTCCGTGGGGTGGCGTATACCTGCGGCCATTCATTCCACTACGGAGTTTTCCTCATGCGTATCCTTTCCCTCATCGCTGGCGCCCTCATGCTGGCTGGCACCGCCCACGCCGCCGACATCAAAGACCCCGAGAACACCCTGCTGCTCGAGCTGAAGGACGGTACCGTGGTCATCCAACTGCGTCCCGACAAAGCACCGCAGCACGTCGCCCGCATCAAGGAACTCGTCCGCGCCAAATTCTACGATGGCATCGTGTTCCACCGCGTGATCGAAGGCTTCATGGCGCAGACCGGTGATCCGACCGGCACCGGCACCGGTGGCTCCGACAAACCCGACTTGCAAGCCGAGTTCAACGACCTGCGCCACGTGCGCGGCACGCTCAGCATGGCGCGCAGCGGCAGCCCCAACAGCGCCAACTCGCAATTCTTCATTTGCTTCAAACCCGCCTCGTTCCTCGATGGTCAATATACTGTTTGGGGCCAAGTGACCTCGGGTATGGAATTCGTGGACAAGATCACCCGTGGTGAGCCGCCGGCGAACCCCGACAAGATCATCACCCTGCGCGTTGCCGCCGATGTCGCCGATAAAGCGCAAGAAGCCGCTGCACCCGCACCCGTCGCTGTGAAGCAGTAGGTAACCCATGGCCGATGATAAAGAGAACCTGCTCCTGCTGGAGCTGAAAGACGGCACCGTCACCATCAAGCTGCGCGCCGACAAGGCGCCCAAGCACGTCAAGCGCATCAAGCAATTGGCGCGCGAAGGCTTCTACGATGGCATCGTCTTCCACCGCGTGATCGATGGCTTCATGGCGCAAACGGGCGACCCGACCGGCACCGGCACGGGTGGTTCGGGCAAGAATCTGAAAGCTGAGTTCAACGACTTGCCGCATGATCGCGGCGTGTGCAGCATGGCTCGCTCGATGAACGTCAACAGCGCCGATTCGCAGTTCTTCATCTGCTTCGCGCCGGCGTATTTCCTCGACGAGCAATACACCGCATGGGGTCAGGTGATCGACGGCATGGAACATGTCGACAAGATCACCAAAGGCGAACCGCCGGCGAATCCCGACAAGATCATCTCGCTGCGCGTTGCGGCCGACGCGGCGTAAGCCGTGAAGGTCTCGCTGTTCGATTTCACGCTGCCAGACGGGCGCATTGCCACGCATCCCGCGCAGCCGCGCGACAGCGCCAAGCTCCTGCACGTCACCGAGCAACTCACCGACCGCATCGTGCGCGACCTGCCGTCGTTGCTGAACCCTGGCGATATCCTCGTCTTTAACAACAGCCGCGTTATTCCTGCGCGCCTGTTTACGCATGTGGGCGAAAAGCAGATCGAAGTGCTGCTGCACCGCGCACAGGCCGATGGCACATGGAGCGCCTTCGCGCGCCCCGCGAAAAAACTCAAAGCAGGCATGGTCGTGCAATTCGCCGAAGGCTTCACCGCTACCATCGAAGGCCGCACCGAAGACGGGCAAGTGGTGCTGCGCTTCACGCGCCCCGAAACCTTGTTCGATGATCTACGCGCCCACGGCCACATGCCGCTGCCGCCGTACATCGAACGTGCCGACACCGAGACCGACAAACAAAGCTACCAGACCATGTACGCCGCGCATGATGGCTCCGTCGCAGCACCCACCGCAGGGCTGCATTTCACGCCCGAGCTCATGGCGGCGCTTACTGCGCGCGGTATCAAACAAGCCTACGTCACCTTGCATGTCGGTGCCGGCACCTTCCAACCCGTGAAGGTCGACGACACCGACGAACACGTGATGCACAAAGAATGGATCGAGCTGACCGCTGAGGCTGCCGACGCTATCAACGCCACCAAACGGGCAGGGGGCAAAGTCATCGCCGTCGGCACCACATCATTACGTATTCTCGAATCCGTCGCCGCCGATGATGGCACGCTCGCGCCCTTCAATGGCGAGACCGGCATCTTCATCACCCCCGGCTATCGATTCAAAGTGGTGGACCGGCTCATGACTAACTTCCACCTACCCAAATCCACGCTGTTCATGCTGGTGAGCGCTTTCGCCGGGCTGGACCGCATGCAAGCCGCCTACGCTCATGCCATCGCCCGTGAATACCGCTTCTATTCCTACGGCGACACTTCGCTGCTGGAACGCTCTGAACGTTCTTTCACGTAATTCGCCCACGGTGATTGCTTGGGATACATGTGGAGCGGTTTCAGCGCTTCTTCATACGGGCGGGCGTATTCCTTGCGTTCTTCCATATCGTAGGGAAACAGCACATCCATCTGCATGTTGATGTCCTGACCAGTGAAGCACTGACGGAACGTTAGTTTATCGCCGATCATCGATGCATAAGGCTCGATCACACTGTCCATGCCGCCATGCTGGTCGATGAATTCCTGCAGTTGCTTGGGCGACCCTAAAAAATAATAGCCCGGATGATGATGGAAGAACTGGCTAAAGGTGGGATCGAACAGCACCACACCATGGTCACTGGTATGGACAGCCACGTAATGGTGGTGGAATTTCTCAAGCGTCACATGGTCGATGCCTGCATCGGTGAAGATATCGCTGTATTGCTCGGTGTAATCCGCGCATTCGTCGAACACCTGGCCGCGCTGGATTGCCTCCCACGGCGAATCGGGGCGGGGCGTCTCGATTAATTCCCGCAGCTGCGTCAGGGTGGGGCGGGTCAGTGTCATGCTTGCACTCATGGGTTTTAGTCTATATGGGGCGAGGGCAACCAAGGATGACGCTTTCATGACATTCGGCTTTACCATTTCCGCCACCGATGGCGCGGCACGCCTCGGCACCGTCACCACCGCCCATGGCGACATCCGCACGCCCGCCTTCATGCCCGTGGGCACAGCGGCCACCGTGAAAGCCATGCATATCGACGATGTGGCCGCCACCGGCGCCGACATCATCCTCGGCAACACCTACCACCTCATGCTGCGCCCCACGGCCGAGCGCATCGCGCGCCAGGGCGGCCTGCACAAATTCATGGGGTGGAGCAAACCCATCCTCACCGATTCGGGCGGATTCCAGGTCATGTCACTCGCGCATCTGCGCAAAATGACCGAACAGGGCGTCACCTTCCAGTCGCATATCGACGGCAGCAAGTGGGAGCTCACCCCCGAGCGCTCCATCGAAATTCAGCATCTGCTCGGCAGCACCATCACCATGGTGTTCGACGAATGCACGCCATTTCCCGCTACCGCCGAGCAAACCAAGACCAGCATGGAAATGTCCATGCGCTGGGCGCAGCGTAGCAAGGACGCCTTCCAAAAGCGCGACGGCTACGGCCTGTTCGGCATCATGCAAGGCGGCATTTTCGATGATCTTCGCGAGCAGTCCGCCAACGCGCTCGCCGGCATCGGGTTCGATGGTTACGCCATCGGCGGCCTCGCTGTGGGCGAGGGGCAGAAAGAAATGTTCCGCGTGCTGGATTACACGCCAGCCATGCTGCCTGCCGACAAACCGCGCTACCTCATGGGCGTCGGCAAACCCGATGATATCCTCGGCGCGGTCATGCGCGGCGTGGATATGTTCGATTGCGTCATCCCCACGCGCTCGGCCCGCAACGCACGCGCCTACACCAGCATGGGCGAGGTGAATTTGCGCAACGCCCGCCATGCCGACGATCATCGTCCGCTCGACCCCAACACGCCCAATAATCCCATCAATCGCTACAGCCGCGCGTACCTGCATCATCTCTTCAAGGCCGACGAAATGCTCGGGCCCATGCTGCTCACGCAGGCGAACCTGCATTACTATCAGGTGCTCATGCAGGGAATTCGTGCCGCCATTGCCGCTGGCAACCTTGCCGACCATGCCGCAACCCTACGGGAAGGCTGGAAAAAGGGCGATTTGCCGACGCTTTAGGATAAGCGCAGCACACCGCTTGACAACCGTCTTATTATCCGTAGATTCGCCCTTCTTTTGAGGCCCCAAAGCCTCACGCGTGATCCGGTAGCTCAGTTGGTAGA
>JBEIOT010000235.1:0-2293 GCA_040377415.1 Azospirillum sp.
ACACATCCAGCACCGCGAAGTTGAAACGGTACATCAGCGCGCACAGCACCGAGGCGACCGAGATGAACATCGCGTTCACCACATTGTTGCTGGCGATAACGCGGGCGCGCTCGCCTTCTTCCGAGTCGGTCTGCAGCAACGCATAAAGCGGTACGATGAACAGCCCGCCCGAGAACGCCATGAGGGTGAGGTCGAGCAGGATGCGGATATGCGCCACGCTGTTGAAATAATTGCCCAGGCCGATGAGTTCGCCGACCGGCGCGGGCATCTGGCTGCCCACCCACCACAGGTCAAAGCCCGTTAGCATCACCCCAGCCAAGGCTAGCGGAGCGAGGACGCCGCCGGAGATCTTTCGCATAATGCGGGCACAGAGTAACGAACCGACGGCGATACCGATGGTGAATAGACCCATGTATAAGCTCACCACGCGCTCATCCGCGCCGATCACATCCTTGGTGAAGACGGGCAGCTGCGTGAGATACGTGGCGCCGATGGACCAGAACCATGAAATGCCGAAGATCGCAGCCAAGATAATAGGATTTTTCCACGCCACCTTCAGCATGTCCCAGATGCTGGCGAGTATATTCCACTTCAGCACGATATTCGGTTGCGCAGGTTCGGTGTGGGGAACCTTCCATGCGGTAAATACACCCAATACACCAATGACCACCATGATGCTCGAAACAAGCCAGTGACCATGCTCGTGTAGCACCAGCAACGCACCCAGCAACGTGCCCATGAGGATCGACACATAGGTGCCGCCTTCGACCATGCCGGTCGCGGGCAGGATCTCATCGCGTTTAAGCAGCTCAGGCAAAATGGCGTATTTCACGGGTCCGAAGAAACTAGAAAGCGCGCCCAGCGAGAACAGGGCACCGAGCATGAACCAAACATGCTCCGTATGCAGCGCGATGCCGGCGACGATGTAGAGTCCAAGCTCGATGGTCTTGAGGATGCGCACCCAGTGCGATTTACTTATTTTGTCGGCGATGTTGCCAGCCAGCCCGGAGAACAGGAAGAACGGCACGATGAACGCGGCCGAGGCAATGCTGATAAGGAACGCCGCGTGTTGCGCGCTATCGGCCGCCAGCCGGTAGGTAATGAGGATGATGAGCGCATTCTTGTAGAAGTTGTCGTTGAATGCGGCGAGGGCCATCGCCCCGAACATGGGGGTAAAACGGCGGCTGATGGCAAGATGGGTCATGGCTTCGGTTGAGCCACACGCCGACGGGTAAGTCCATTACATTATGCGGCGTGCTTCATCCCTGAGCGCTGGCGAAGCTGGTGGATGACCGCTTCTGCGACGGGAATGGATGAAGCAGGATTCTGGCCCGTGATGAGGTGCCCATCGACCACGACATGCGGTTGGAACGGTGCCGCATTGCTAAACGTTGCGCCCTGTTCGCGCAGGCGCGCTTCCAACAGGAACGGCACGCGCTTGTGCAGGTCGAGAAGCGTCTCTTCCTGATCGGTGAAGCAGGTGAGGCGATGGCCTTTCACGCGTGCCGGCAATTGCGCCAGCACCGCCGGCCCATGGCACACGGCAGAAAGGGTTTTGCCTTGCGCAAAGAAATGCTCTGCCGTGTCGCGCACGGTGGCGTCGGTGGCGAAATCATTCATCGTGCCGTGGCCGCCCGCGAAGAACACCGCGTCGTAATCATCCAGCGTCAGCGCGGCCAGCTTCATGCTGTGGGCCAGCTTGTGCTGCGCCTTCACATCCACATCGAACCGGCGTGTTGAAGCGGTCTGGCTCGATTCCTCGTGTGAGCGCGGGTCGATGGGGGCCGCGCCACCTTTGGGCGAGGCAATGGTCACCTCGCACTTGGCATCGGTGAACGCGTAATAGGGGGCGGCGACTTCTTCAAGCCACAGGCCAGTGGGTTCTAGCGCCGTACCCATATGGTCCGACGAGGTAACAACGATAAGGATGCGTGGTGTGTGCATGCATAACTCCATCCGGTTTTTTTTAGAGAAACAAGGGGTGGTTACAGCGCGGCCGTGACCGCAAGGCACAAAACAAATGAAAGCAAAACAACGAGGCGGAATATAGCAGGAAAAGCCGGGTCGGCCAGCAAAAAATACTAGCTGTATTGCGCCATTTGCGGCACGCCGAGCCATGCATACAGGGCAACGCCCGCTGGCACCAAAATGAAGAAGGCCGCGAGCGATAATAACAGCTTCTTACCCGGCGGAAGGGTGGGGTGCATCATCAACGGCATGATAACAAGGCACGCCACGCCAAAGACGGTGAACAGGCCAAAGACCATCAGGTCGATCATACGGGATCTCCACG
>JBEIOT010000070.1:0-8955 GCA_040377415.1 Azospirillum sp.
CTTTTGCTGAATGAACCGCGGGAGCACCAGCCCAAGCCGCTCGCTGAAACCATCCAGCGTTTGCGCCATGGTGGCGACGAGTTGTTGCGGGCGTGGTAATCCGCGTACCAACCCTTGCACGCGCTCGCCTTGCTGCTGCAGCATTTTGCGCACCGCGCCGCTTTGGCGCGCGCCCAGTACTTCTACCAGTGAGATCAGTTCACTACGCACCGGTACGGCGAATTCTGCTGCTCCGGTGGGCGTCGGCGCGCGTTTGTCCGACGCAAAATCGATCAGCGTCGTATCTGTCTCATGCCCCACTGCCGAGATCAGCGGAATGGCCGATGCCGCCGCCGCACGCACCACGATCTCTTCGTTGAACGCCCAAAGGTCTTCAATAGAGCCACCGCCGCGCGCGACGATCAGCACATCGGGCCGATTCTCTTTCAGGGCGTTGAAACCCTCGATGGCCGCCGCAATTTGCTCGGCCGCGCCTTGCCCCTGCACCGCGACCGGCCACACCAGCACATGACGCGGGAAACGGTCCGCAATACGATGCAGAATGTCTTTAATGACCGCACCCGTCGGCGACGTGATGACGCCGATGATATTGGGCAGATACGGAATGGGCTTCTTGCGCTCGGGGTCGAATAATCCCTCGGCTTGCAGCGCACGCTTGCGCTGTTCCAGCATCGCCATCAGCGCGCCCACACCGGCGGGCTCCATCGCTTCGATCACCAGCTGGTACGCCGATTTGCCCTTGGCGTAGGTCGATATCTTGCCGGTGGCGATGACTTCCATGCCCACTTGCGGCTTGTGCGCCAGTTTGCTCATCGTGCCTTTCCAGCACACGGCGCTCAGGGCGGAGTTCTCGTCCTTCAGCGTTAAATAGCAATGGCCCGAACCCGCCTGCACCTTGCATTCACTGATCTCGCCGCGCACGCGCACATGGTCGAAATTATCCTCCACCACGCGTTTGATGCGCGAAGAAATCTCGCTGACCGAGTATTCGGGCTGGTTGTGCTGGAATTCCATGGCTTCACTGTTATAACGAACGCCATGAAAATTCTAGTCATCGGTTCAGGCGGTCGCGAACACGCACTCGTGCGCAGTTTGCTGGCCAGCAAAAGTACCACGAGCGTTGCCTGTGCGCCAGGCAATGCGGGCATTGCGGCCGATTGCCCATGCCTGCCGCTACCCGCCCATGCCGACATCATCGCTCATTGCGTGGCCGAGAAAATTGATTTGGTCATCGTTGGCCCCGAAGCACCGCTGGTGGCCGGCCTGGCCGACGAACTTCGCGCCGCCGACATCGCCACCTTCGGCCCCGGCGCCAAAGGCGCGCAGATCGAAGCCAGCAAGGATTTCACCAAGAAGCTCTGCGACAAATACGACATCCCGACCGCACGCTACGCCACGTTCGATAGCGCTCAACCTGCGCTCGATTATATTGCGCAACATGGCGCGCCCATCGTGGTGAAGGCCGATGGCCTTGCTGCGGGCAAAGGCGTCACCGTCGCCACCACGGTCGACGAAGCAAACCGCGCCGTGCGCGAATGTTTCGATGGCGCATTCGGCGCTGCCGGTTCCCGCGTCGTGTTGGAAGAATGTTTGGTGGGCGAGGAACTGAGCTTCTTCGCACTCTGCGATGGCACCAAGGCTATCGCCTTCGCCAGCGCACAAGACCACAAACGCGCCTTCGATGGCGATACCGGCCCCAACACCGGCGGCATGGGCACCTATTCGCCCACCCCGGCGGCGAGTGCCGACCTGCACGCGCAAGTCATGCGCGAAATGATCGAGCCGACCGTGAAAGGACTGCTCAGCGAAGGCATCCCCTATATCGGCGTGCTGTTCGCGGGCCTCATGCTCACCAAGGACGGCCCCAAACTCATCGAATACAACGCGCGCTTTGGCGATCCTGAAACGCAGGTCATGCTGGCGCGTTTCACGGGCGATCTAGCCAAATTACTGCATGGCTGCGCCACCGGCGCGCTGGATGCCGCACATCTCACCTTTAGCGACAACGCCGCCGTGTGCGTGGTGATGGCCGCCAACGGCTACCCCGGCGACTATGCGAAAGGCACCGTCATCAACGGGCTGGCGAAAGCCGCCGAGCACGCCGCTGTGCTGCATGCCGGCACCGCGGCGAAAGATGGCCATATCGTCGCCAATGGCGGCCGTGTGCTCAACATCGTCGCCACCGCGCCTGACTTCACGACCGCCCGCGAACATGCCTACAAAGCAGTCGACTCGATCGATTGGCCGCAAGGCTTCTGCCGCCGCGACATCGGCTGGCGTGCGCTTTAGCGCGTTGCCTAGTCCTTTTTGGGGACGCTGTACTTATCGATGAGTTTCCATTGGCTCAGCGCAAAGGCGATGGTCAGCGTGAACATGCCGAAGACCTTGAAGTTCACCCAGAACTCGGTAGGGAAGCTGCGCCAGATGACTTCATTCAGGCCCGCCAGGAACAGGAAGAAGAAACCCCAGCGCTTGCTCAGCAGCAGCCAGCCCGCATCGGTCAGTGACACCGCGACCTCGAGCACATATTTGAGCAGGCCCTTCTTGAATGCGAATACGCCGATGAGCAGCACGGCCGAGAACGCAAGGTTCAGCAGCGTCGGCTTCACTTTGATGAACATCTCATTATCGAGCAGCACGGTGAGGCCGCCCATCACCGCCACCAGCACACCCGAAATAAGCGGCGCCAGCGCGATCTTGCGCTCCACGATGTAAATAACCGCCAGGCTGATGCTGGTCGCCACGACCAGCGCCACGGTGGCGGTCATGATGTCGGCGAACTTGTAGGCCACGAAAAAGACGCCCAGCGGCGCGAAATCCAGCAACAGTTTTAGGTTCGACGATAGTTTGCGCGGCATTAGTGGCCTATTTAACAAAGCATTAAGGTTTGTGCGATAAGGATGGGGACCATACGCGAAAAACATTGACGTGCAAGCGCCCACGTTTTCTCATGGCGCAAACAGGAGTACCTCATGGCCGGACCCAAAGAAAAATCCACCAAAGTATTGATCGTCGAAGACGAAGTCGCGATCGTTACTCTGCTGCGTTACAACCTTGAAAAAGAAGGTTTCACCGTGGTCAGCACCGGCGACGGTGAAGAAGCCGTACAACTGGTGAAAGAACACCGCCCCGACATCATCGTGTTGGACTGGATGCTTCCGGGCATGACCGGCGTCGAAGTGTGCAAACACATCCGCTGGAACCAGGAACTGAAGAACACCCCGATCATCATGCTCTCCGCCCGTGGCGAAGAAGGTGACCGTATCCGCGGCCTCGATTCCGGCGCCGACGATTACATGGTCAAGCCCTTCAGCCCCGTTGAGCTGATCTCGCGCATCAAAGCGGTCTTTCGCCGCATCCGTCCGAGCCTTTCGGAACGCATGCTGGAATTCAGCGGCATCAGCATGGACCTCACCTCGCACAAAGTGGTGCGCGATGGCAAGGACGTGCATCTCTCGCCGACCGAATTCGGCCTGCTGCGCTACCTGATGGAACATCCCGGCCGCGTCTTCTCGCGCGAGCAATTGCTCGACAGCGTCTGGGGTCACGATATCTACGTGGAACTGCGCACCGTCGACGTGCATATCCGTCGCCTGCGCAAAGCGCTGAACTATGATGCGCGTCAGCCTGATCTCATCCGCACCGTGCGTTCCGCCGGTTACTCGCTCGAGGAGAACCCCGAGGGCAAGAACTACGTGAACACCGAAGGCAACGACGAATAGTCGTTTAGATCAGCCCTAGCAGGTCGCCCTTTTTCAAACGGTAGTCGCTGTCAGCCCATTGCTGCTCCAGCTCGCGCAACTTCGCGCCGAGTTCGGGGCCTTCGGTGAAGCCATACACCATCAGGTCGCGGGCGTTCACGGGAAAAGGTTGGGGCTCGAACATGCGGGCCACCGAAAGCAACGTCGAAAGAGGCAGGCTGCTATCGTCGATGGCTTGCAGCAACAGCGCCTGCTCCACCCATTCGCGCTTGTAATGGCGCAGCGCTTCTTTCACCTGCGGCTGGGTGTTCAGTGGCGCAGGCGAGGTCAGGAATTCAAGCCACTGCGTATCGGCGCGGCTTAAGCGCCAACGCGTGCACACAAAAGCCGCCACGCGCATGCGCTGGTCAGCACTCACCATGGAAAGCAGTCGTACCCACGCATGACCGGGTACTTTTTGCTGCGTTTCCAGCTGCATCAATTGCTGCAGCATGGGCACATGCCACGCCGCGCCTGAGAGCCCCTCGCCCATCGCCATCATGCTCATTTGCGCCAGCGCATAGGTCGGATCGTTGGCCGACAGCAGCTTTTTCATCTCTTGCTGCACCCGCTCGCCGGAAAGCTTATCGAGCATTTTATGTTGGCTGGCGCAGGCGCGCAGGGCAATTTCATCCGCAGGTGGTTGCCCATGCGTCGCTAGAAAACGGAAAAAGCGCAGAATACGCAGCCCATCTTCGCGAATGCGGTCGCCCGCATTGCCAATGAAACGCACACGGCGCGCGCGCAGGTCTTCTTCACCGTCGAAATAATCCGTGATCGCGCCACGAAAATCCATGTACAGCGCGTTCATCGTGAAATCGCGGCGGGCCGCGTCTTCCTGGAAATTATCGGTATAGGCCACTTGCGCATGGCGGCCATCGGTCTTCACATCGCGACGCAGCGTGGTCACTTCCACGGTACGCTCGGGCAGCACCAATGTCACCGTACCGTGCGCCAGTCCGGTGGGGATAGCCTTCCAGCCTTTGGCCTCGGCGATATGCATCACGGTTTCAGGTGGCAAGCTGCACGCCACATCTACATCGCCACCTTTGAGCCCGAGCAAATAATCGCGCACGCAACCACCCACGGCACGTGCCTCGCCACCGCGTTCTTCAACGGCGGTAAAGAGCTGTTGCAGCCCTGCTTCGTTCAAAAATGGTGCCGCCAATGGCATCAGTGATTCTCCTCGATGGCCTCACGCAGCGCGTCGTGCAGTTGCGCCTGCTTGGCGCTGTGCGTTAGTTTGTGGCCGTAGCTGTCTTTAACGTAAAACACGTCGACCGCCAACTGGCCATAGGTATTGATGTGCGCCGTCATTACTTGCAGTCCACACACGTCCATTGCCCGCAGCATGGCGAACAATAGACCCACGCGATCCTGCGCGTTCACTTCCACCACGCTCGCGCTGTGACTCACGCGGTTGTCGATATAGACGCCGGTGCGCACCAGCATCTCCGGCCCACGGCGTTTGGTAACCACGCGACGCGCGGCCAGTTTTTTCGCCGCAGCGTTGACACCTTCCAGCGCTTCAGCGATCAGTGCCGGCAATTGCTTCAGGCGTTTGGCATCTTCCGCGAACGCGTGGCCATGCACATCCTGGATATGGAATTCACAATAGCTGGCCTCTTCAAGCTGGCGAATGCGTGCCGAGGCAATGGTCGCCCCCAACGCCGAAAGCACCCCCGCGAACGCCGTGAACAAACCGGGCCGTGTGCGCAGGCACGCACCGACCACCGTCACATCACGAAAGCTGTCATGCGATACGGCAATGGCGGGCTCGTCCGGTTTTTGCTGCCATTGCGCGATCAACGCGTCGGACGCATCATCGCCCTCGCGATAGGTCATGCCCACACCCATCGCCGCCATGGCGCGATAATACAACGTGCGCATCAGCGCACCTTTCCAACCGTTAAAAATGGTCGGCCCGACCGCCTTGATATCCGCAACGGTAAGTAACAACAGCAGCCGCAGTCGCTCAGGCGATTGCACTACTGAGACGAACCGCGCGATCGTTTCTTCATCGTCCAGATCGCGCTTGAAGGATGTATCGGAAACGAGTGCATGCTGTTTCACCAACCACCCGACGAGCTGCGCTTCTTCGGCCGACAAGCCCAGCCGCAATGCGATGGCTTCGGCCATGATCGCGCCGGTTTCGGCATGCGCGCCGCCCGTGCCTTTGGCGATGTCGTGGCACAGCATCGCCACATACAGCACCGCACGGTCGTGCGATTCATGCGCCAGCTTGGTCGCCAGTGGATGCTGCTCCCCCCAGTTGCCCAGCTCCAACTGTCGCAAATTGCCGATGGCAACGATGATGTGCTCATCCGTCGTATAGGTATGATAGCCATCATACTGCATCTGGCCCGAGAGTTTACCGAACTCAGGCAGGACGGCCTGCAGCGCCCCCATCTCGTTCATGCGGCGCAGTGAAATATCCGGCGCATTCGGCGATAATAATATCTGCCGCAATAGCGCGTTGCTCGAACCATCCAGCATCAGGCGACGACCCATTTTCGGTAACGCACGCGACAGCGCCAGCTGGGCACGCGGATGGATATCCAACCCATGTTCCTGCGCCGCTGCGAACAGGCCAATGACAACATGCGGCGCGTTCATCAGGTCGGTATCATCAGAGAAATTCAAACGGCCATGATCGAGCTGCAGATACGGCGGTAATTGCTGCGCAACATGCTCTTGCACGAATGGGGCGGGTTGCGCGCGCAGCTGCTGTTCTTCCAGCCGCGCGCACAGCATGCGCGTCATGTTGCCCACGGCGCGCGCGAAGCGGAAATAGCGCAGCATTAACCGTTGCGCTTTCAGCTCGGGCGTTTTGCCGACGATGCCAAGCGCCGTCGCGATGGCGGGCTGCAGATCAAAGCTCAACCGCTCATCGCCACGATTGCGCAGCACATGCATTTGCGCGCGCACCGTGGCGAAGAACTGGTACGCTTGGCGGTAATGTCGCCACTCGGCCTGGCTCAACAGATCATCGCGCACCAGATCGGCCGCGCGTGCGGTGCCATAGCAATAGCGCGCCAGCCAGTTCAGCGTTTGCAGGTCGCGCAAGCCACCTTTGCCCTCTTTGATATTGGGCTCGAGCATGAAACGTGATTCACCATAGCGCGCATGGCGTGCGTCGCGCTCGGTCAGTTTCGCTTCCACGAACTGGCGCGGGTTCTTGCCGAACACTTCAGTGCGCAAGCCACGCTTGAGCGCAAGGTACGGCTTTCGCTCGCCCGCGAGGTGGCGTGCATCCATCAGCGCGGCACACACGGTCGCATCTTTTTGCGCCAGCGCGATGCACTCGCTCACCGTGCGCGTGGCATGGCTGACGGGAATATCCTGATCCCACAACGCCTGCAGCAATTGCTCCACCGCCAGTTCCTGTTGGGCATCCGCCGCATCGGGCAACAAAATGAGCACATCGACATCCGAGAACGGGAACAGCTCCCGCCGGCCATAGCCGCCCACGGCCAGCAGCGCCGTGCCGGCGGGCAGTGGCGCACTGCGTAGCAACGCATCCGTCGCGCTCACCAAGCTGCGCCACAATGGCTGGATGCGGTGCGACTTGGCAAAATTGCCAAGGGCCCCCTCGCGCGCGGTGCCATAGGCAAGCAACGCCGCATCACCGCGCTTCTTTCGCGCGGTGGAAACGGTGGGTTTTGGGGCCTGTGCTTGTGCGGGCATGGGGTCGATGCTAGCTCAAACCCATCATGCCCTCCACCCAAATCCGCCAGTTTTCCGCTGCTTTAAAAGCCCGCCCCTATTGGCTGGCCGTGGCCTGCATGATCATCTCGACCGGCTTCTTTTCGCTAATGAATGTCTGCATTCGTGAAGCGAATGCCGAGCTGCACACCACCGTCATCGTCTGCCTGCGCAACGGCATCGCGCTTATCCTCATGGCCCCGTTCCTTTGGCATGCTGGCCCCAGCATTTTTCACACCAAGCGCATGAAAAGCCATTTTTGGCGCGCAACGGTCGGCATCCTTGGCATGCAGGCCTGGTTCTATTGCGTCACCACCCTGCCGCTCAATAACGCCACGGCGCTCAGCTTCACCGCACCGCTCTTCACCACGTTATTCGCGGTCATTTTCCTCAAAGAGCAAGCCAGCAGCGCGCGTTGGGCCGCCATGTTCGCGGGGTTCCTCGGCACCTTAGTAATCCTGCAACCAAACCCCCACAGCTTCGATTGGAATGCGATGGTGGTCATGCTCACCACCTCCATCTGGGCCGTGGCGGGCATGCTGGTGAAATCCCTCACCCGCACCGAGCCGCCACTACGTATCATCTTCTACATGGCGTTGTTCATGTTCCTGTGGGCCATTCCGCCCGCGGCGCTGAACTGGAGCACTCCCGACACCAAAGGCTGGCTGCTGCTCACCGCCGTCGCCTTCTGTTCCACCGCTGCACACTGGGCATTGGTAAAAGCGTATGCGTTAGCCGGCGTGGTGCAGATCATGCCGTATGATTTCAGCCGCCTCTTATGGACCGCCCTCTTCGCCTGGTTCTTCTTCGGCGAGGAAAGCCAGATGACCACGTGGCTTGGCGCCGCCATCATCGTCGGCAGCGTGGTCTTCATCGCGCGGCGTGACGCGAAAGCCGCACCCATCGTGTGAACGCGCTTGGGCTAAGCAACCACGCGTGACCCGCTTGATTCCATCCACCGTTTGCCGCAGGGTCCAGCTTCTGGTATAAGGAATCCCGTGGCAGCCAACCCCAACATCGCCGAAGCCAACACCGTGCTCAACAGCAGCCTGCGGGCGATGAAACGCGCGCTCACCTACGCCTTCATCTTCAGCTTCGCCGTCAACGTGCTGTCGCTGATGATGCCGATCTATTCGCTACAGGTGTTCGACCGCGTCTTCACCAGCCGCAGCATGGACACGCTGCTGGCCCTCACCGCCGTGGTGCTGGTGGGCTACATCTTCTACGGCGCGTTATACGCCATCCGCTCCGGCGTCATCGCCCGCGTGGTGGAATGGCTGGAGCGCACGCTGGCGCCGCAATTGCTGCATGCGTCCATCCTGCTTGCTGCTGCCACCGGCACTCCCCTCGCCGGCCAGCACCAGCGCGATCTCATGAGCATCAAGAATTTCATTTCCGGCGCCGCGCCCAATATCATGGATATTCCGTGGTCGCTGCTGTTCGTGCTCGTCATCTACATGATCAACCCGCTGCTGGGTCTGCTCGCCGTCGGCGGCATCCTCATGCTCAC
>JBEIOT010000206.1:0-3072 GCA_040377415.1 Azospirillum sp.
CAACTGACGCTTACATCGACTTTGCCAACCGACTAGCCGACGCGGCGGGCGATGCTATTCGCCCCTTTTTCCGCGACCATGGCGATGTGGAAGCTAAAAGCGATAACTCGCCCGTCACGCAGGCCGACCGCGCGGCGGAACTGGCCATGCGCGAGCTCATTCGCGCCATTTATCCCAACCACGGCATTTTTGGCGAAGAGCTGGGCGTGCAACACGCCGAGAGCCGCTATGTATGGGTGCTCGACCCCATCGACGGCACACGGAACTTTATCGCCGGTGGCGCGCAATGGGGCACGCTCATTGCGCTGTGCGAGAACGGTGTGCCTATTTTGGGCGTGCTTGACCAACCCATCAGCAACGAACGCTGGGTGGGTGTGCGCGGCCGCCGTACCACGCTCAACGGCAAAGACATCCATTCGCGTAATTGCCCGGGGCTGAAGGAAGCGGTTATTTCCACCACTTTCTGCGCCGCGCCCGACCGCCCGCGGTTCGACGCGCTGGCAAGCCTGTGCGCCAACTTCATCGAGGGTGGCGATTGCTATGCGTATGGCAAACTGGCGCGCGGCGAGCGCGACATCGTGTGCGACACGGCGCTGAAGCCCTATGACATCCTTGCATTGGTGCCCATTATCGAGGGTGCGGGCGGAAAGATCACGGGCTGGGATGGCGCACCCATTACGCTATCGCATTACACCACCGCCATCGCCGTGGGCGATCCGCACCTTGCGGGGCACGGGTTCTAGCAGCCACGACTTCAGGTGATCTGGATGCCTTTATCCATGCCCAGATACTGCCGCACGTTCTGCAGGTAACTATCCACCGCAATGCGTGCAATGAGCGGAGAACATTGGCCTTGGTTGGCGACCGCTTCTGCAAGCAACTTTTGCTGGTTCTGGAGTAAATTCGACAGCTTGCCCAGCTCTGATCGTGGATCGCCCTGATACATGATAAGACGCTGCGCGCGCAAATTGCTGGCAAGCCCTTCGGCTATCCAATCGATGGAAGCCAAGACAAAAAATGTCTCGGCCGTGCCTGCATCGCCATCCAGTGCAGCCGACAGTTTCTGTATGGCACCGTCACGCCAATCTTCACCCGCTTTGGAACCCGAGATATGGGCCCCAAGGATGCCGACCAACTTGCTTCGTTCCACCCCATGCACCGCCAATTGCTCGTGCAGCCATTGTTCTGCATGGCGCATCGCGCCCACATGCAAAAGCTTCAAGCTGTCCTGCAAATACAGCTCGGGGTCTTTCAATGGATGGTGGTCTTCACTCACGCGGTTATCCTTGTTCGGATGAATTCAACCTGATACTAACCCCGCGGATTTGCTGGAGTGTGAAAGTTCGATGACAAAAACCCTGCATATTATCGGTTCCGGCCTCGCCGGATCGGAAGCCGCCTGGCAGGCCGCCGAGCGCGGCGTAGCTGTCGTCATTCATGAAATGCGCCCAGTGCGACCAACAGAAGCCCACTCCACCGGCATGAGCGCTGAACTGGTGTGCAGCAACAGCTTCCGCTCCGACGATCACACACGCAACGCGGTGGGGCTGCTGCACGAGGAAATGCGCCGCTGCGGCAGCATCATCATGCGCTGCGCCGATGCGCATAAAGTGCCCGCCGGTGGCGCGCTGGCCGTTGACCGCGAAGGCTATGCCCAAGCCGTGACCGAAGCGCTTGAAGCGCACCCCAACATCACTTTCCAGCGCGAGGAAATAACGGCGCTACCGACCGATGGTATGACCATCGTGGCGACCGGCCCCCTCACCTCGCCGGCACTGTCGGAAGCCATTTTGAAGCATACCGGCACGGAATATCTCGCGTTCTTCGATGCCATCGCGCCCATCGTGCATCGCGATTCCATCGACATGAGCAAGGCGTGGTTCCAGTCGCGCTACGACAAGGGCGACGGCAAGGATTACATCAACTGCCCGATGGATAAGGAGCAGTACTACGCCTTCATCAACGCGCTGGTGACGGGCGAGAAGACCGACTTCAAGGAATGGGAAACCAACACGCCGTATTTCGAGGGCTGCTTGCCCATCGAAGTGATGGCCAGCCGCGGACCGGAAACGCTGCGTTATGGCCCCATGAAGCCCGTGGGCCTGACCAATCCGCACAATCCGACAGAAAAAGCCTACGCCATCGTGCAGCTGCGCCAAGATAACAAGCTTGGCACGCTGTGGAACATCGTGGGTTTCCAGACCAAGCTGAAATATGGCGCGCAGGCCGATGTGTTCCGTGCCATTCCGGGCCTCGAGAATGCGGAATTCGCACGGCTTGGCGGCATTCACCGCAACACGTTCATCAACTCGCCGCGCCTGCTGGATGCCCAGTTGCGCCTAAAGAGCGCACCGCATTTGCGTTTTGCAGGCCAGATCACCGGCGTCGAAGGTTATGTTGAATCTGCCGCGTGCGGATTGTTGGCTGGTCGCTTTGCGGCCGATGAGCTGATGGGCGTGGCGACCACCCCGCCGCCGCGCACCACGGCGCTGGGCAGCTTGCTCGCGCACGTGACGGGCGAAGCGAATGCCGAGACCTTCCAGCCGATGAACGTGAATTTTGGCCTGTTCGTGCCGCTTGAAGGCCGCGTGAAAAAGGATGCACGACCCAACGGTTACACCGAACGTGCGCTGGCCGACCTGGCTAACTGGCTGCCGTTATATAACGCCGCTTAGATCGAAATATCGTTCGTGGAGCTACTCTGCGCAATGCGCGCGTGTGCGGGCCCATTGGCATAGGCCAGGTCTTGCGGAACATGGACGATATCGGCACCCAACACCGAATGGTGGATGAAATTGGCGAGAGTATCGGCGGGCATGGAACCGGCACGTGCGGCTGAGTCCTCGGTAGCCGCTGCGGGCTCGACATAGCGTGAGCGCCGCAGCACTCCACGGGTCAGCTCGACCAACCGATCCGTCGTGATGGCGCTCTTTTCCGCGCGGCATTCAAACGCGACATTCTTGATCACGTCGCGATCCGGGTCGGCATAGCCAAGATGCCGGATGCGGCCCATCAGGCGATCATAGGCCTCAACGGGCGAGGCAGTCGGCACCAAGCCCACCATTGCACGAC
>JBEIOT010000245.1:0-1996 GCA_040377415.1 Azospirillum sp.
ATACCACCGCGAATACGCTGACCATCACCGATACCGGCATCGGCATGGGGCACGACGATCTGGTGGCGAATCTTGGCACCATCGCCAAATCCGGCACGGGTGAATTTGCCAGCAAACTAAGCGGCGATGCGAGCAAGGACGTGAACCTCATCGGCCAGTTCGGCGTGGGTTTCTATTCGGCCTTCATGGTGGCCGACAAAGTGGCCGTGGAAAGCCGCAAAGCGGGAAGCACGGAAAGCTGGCGGTGGGAATCCGACGGCATGGGCAGCTATAGCTTGGCGCCCGCAACACGCGAAGTGCGCGGCACGTCCATTACCCTGCACCTGAAAGACGACGCGAAGAACTACCTCGACCGCCACAAGCTCGGCCATATCGTTTCCACCTATTCCGACCATGTCAGCTTCCCCATTTCGCTGACCGATGCAGAAGGCGTGACGCATGCGCTGAACGAGGCGACCGCCATTTGGGCGCGCGCGAAATCCGATATTACGGACGAGCAATACCAGGAATTCTATCGCCACGTGGCGCACAGCCCCGAGAAACCATGGGCCGTACTGCATAACAAAGCCGAAGGCGCGCTGGAATATACCAACCTGCTATTCATTCCCGGCATCAAACCGTTCGACCTGTTCCAGCCGGAACGCCGCCGCCGTGTGAAGCTGTACGTGAAGCGCGTGTTCATCACCGATGAAGGCATCGACCTTGTGCCCGCTTACCTGCGCTTCCTGCGTGGTGTGGTCGATTCATCCGACCTGCCGCTCAATATCAGCCGCGAGACACTGCAGAAGTCGCCGCTACTCGATAAGATCCGCGACAGCGTGACGGGCCGTGTGCTGACCGAGCTGAAAAAACGCGCCGAGAAAGACGCCGACGAATACGCCAAGTTCTGGGAGATGTTCGGTGCGGTGCTGAAAGAAGGCCTGTGCGAGCCCATACCGCAACGAGAGAAGATTTTAGAAGCTTCTCGCTTCGTCACCTCGACCAGCGAAGGCAAGTTAGTGAGCGTCGATGACTACATCGCACGTATGCCGGAGAAACAGGAAGCGATCTATTACATCACGGGTGACTCCGCGATCACGCTTGCCAACAGCCCGCAGATCGAAGGCTTTAAAAAACGTGGCCTCGAAGTGCTGCTGCTGGCCGATCATGTCGATGATTTCTGGACCAATGTGACCAACGAGTACAAAGGCAAGAAACTGCGCTCAGTGATGAAAGCGGGTGCGGACCTTGACGCTTTCCCGCTCGATGCTGCGGAAGAAGAAAAAGAGAAAGAGGCGGAAGCCAGCGACAGCACGAAAGCGCTCATCACCCGCATGCGCCAGCTTTACGGCGACGCCGTGCGCGATGTGCGCACCACGCGCAAACTGTCGGATACGCCGGTGTGCCTAAGCGTGGGCGAGGGCGATATGGATCTGCGCATGGAACGCTTCTTGGCCGAGCACAAACAATTGCCCACCCGCATGGCGAAGATCGTCGAGATCAACCCGACGCACCCGGTGATTCAGGCGCTGGCGGCCAATCCCGATGAGGATGCGCTGTGGTTGCTGTTCGACCAGGCGCTGATCGCGGAAGGTGAGCCAGTGATGGATGCGGCAGCATTCGCACGCCGCTTGGGCAAGCTAATGGCGAAAGCCTAGCGCGCCGCGCCCGTATCGCGTCCTGCTTTGGCGATATCCAGCGGCAGGAACGCACCCGGCTGGCGTTGCCCACCTTGCGACGGCAAATATTCCATCTGCTCGGGATGCTCGATGTTCATGCGATACTGTAACGCATAATGCTGCATAAAGTCCGTGAGATACGCTTCGGTCTTATCGCCGGGGCTTAAGCGACGGATGTCGGCCAGCGCGGCATCGAGTGCTTTGGTTTGCCCCGGTCGTTCGCTGCGGTCCCATGCGGCCATGTCTTCGTGCCACTTCGCCATAGCCTGCGTGTCTTCAACGCCTTGCGGAATGTTCCGCTCGCGCATGAGGTTTGCGGTGCTGTGCATCCCTTGTGC
>JBEIOT010000098.1:0-7275 GCA_040377415.1 Azospirillum sp.
CGGTGTAAGCCTGCGCGACGTGAAGGTAGAAGAGCTAGATTGCAAGGATTTACAGCCGATTAGCCAGAAGCTGATTGACAAAAAGGGGCCTCAGGTATGCTAGAGGTTCCATCCTAAATAGTTAACGCTTCTTAATTCTTCTTAACATAACTGTCACACTTCTGCTATACAGCATCCCTTATAAATAACCACGAGCAAGCAAAGAATTTAACTGGAGTCACCAATGGCCAAGTCTATCAACGTTCGCCCCCTTACCGATGCCGAGATCGAGCAAATGCGCGCTCGCGAAAGCGAGATGAACAACCGCAACGATGAGCTCAAGCAGCGCGCGGAAACGGGCACCGATTCGGGCACCGGCAAGAACGATGTGATCATCGTGACCGGTAACGGCCTCAAAGGCGCGACCTGGGCAGGTGATACGGTCGACACCATTGCACGCGCATGGTTGGACGCGAACGCCGACAGCGGCATGAAATTCGGCCAAGTGCGCGACTGGATCATTCGCAACAACAATCTGAAAACCGTGAACGGTGAGAACTGCGAAGGCATTCTCAGCCGCGTTCCGAACATCCGTATCAACCAGGAACTGAAACTTCCCGAGGGCAACGAGATCGCCCAGCTGAACTGGAAATATGCGTGCCCGCTTCCTGTCGCGCCGATCATTGAACAAATCGCTGGCGCACCGCCGGCGATCGTTCCCGCTATGGAGCTTCCCGCTCCGCCAGCCACCATCGCGCCGGAATATTATCCGTTCCAGGCGACCACGCAGGGCGACAACAACAACGGCCTGATCAACGCCTATGAAACGCTTGCTGCTACCGGCGTCGAGCCGTTCACGAGCTACTACCGCCGTCCCGACATCTATGCCCGCGAAGGCAGCAACAAAACGCCGCGCACTGGCATGCAGAACGACTACATGAACCAAGGCCCGCGCAAGGACGATAGCGCACTGAGCTCGCGCGACAATGGTTCGCCGAAACTGACCGAAGAGCGTCACGGCGTACAGGGTGCCTTCTACGGCGGTAACCTGAGCGTTGGCGATAAACGCGTTGCCGATCCGGAGGCACAAGAGCGCTTCCTGCGTGGCGAAGGCTTCACCGGTAACGACAACCACGACTGGGTTTGGTCGCGTGGCCCGATCCTCAACATCCCCGTTGGCGGCACCCGCGAACCGCGTAAAGACATGCATATCGGCCAGACCTCGACCACGGTCGACGGCGCCATCATGCCGACCTACACGCTGTCGACGGAAGACTTCGTGAACCGCGACATCTGGTTCTTCAACAACCCGGCGCAGACTTCGGCACCGGTTGCAACGCATGACCGTGCGAAAGCGTACGGCGATTACTTCATCACCTCGCAAGAATTCAAGGCAAAGAGCCAATCGCTCATTTCGCGTCTTGAAGGCGGCGACCAAACCATTACCCGCGCCGAAGTACAGGACGTCTTCAACGTTGGTAACTATGCGCAGATGAACGTACTGGTGCGTGACGCAGGCATCCATCACGACCTGCAGACCGTATTGGGCAGCATCGAAGGTCGCTTTGCGAACTACCAGTATCCGGCAACCGACGTTGGTGCGGCACCCGTGCTGCGCAACGGCGTATCGCCTGAGATCTTCAACACGCCGGTGGCCGAACTTGGCGGCTACCGCCTGAAAGTCGCGTCGCGTGAACGCTTCGACGAACTTAGCAAGCAATATGGTGCGGGCTTCCGCTTCGACGGCTTCGAAGGCATCGAAGGCCGCGAAATGACCGGTGCTTACACCGCCATTCACCAGCGTCCGACGGTTGTTGGTCAGTTCATCGGTGAGAACCGCGCGACCCTCGTGCGTGATTCGCAGGATGTTGCTGGTCAGAAAAGCACGGCCGCACTGAACGCATTCCTCGGTACTGTCGACGCACCCAATGGTGCTGGTGCAGCTGCTCTGTGGGCGCAAGCTGCCGAGCGTCCCGAGATCGCGACCGCTCTGGCCAACACCTTGAGCCAGGCATACAACAATCCGAAGCTTTACGGCTTCCAGGATCGCAACGAAGTAGCAGGTCTGGTGTCGAACCTCACCGGTCTGCCGACGCTGCAGGAACGTAAAGAAGCTGGTCAGGGCGGTGATAAGAACCGCAATGCCAACGACGACATCATGGGCGACAGCGATGGCCGCATCGGCGTTCTTCCCGCCGAGATGGGTGGCTACATCAGCGCCGTTCAAGGTCTCTTCGGTAGCGAAGAAGGCCGCATGCACGACCCGCAGGCATTCGCCAAAGTGGTCGCTGCTCGCGTAGCGAACGATCCGGCGCTGCAAGCGCAGACGACGGCACTTTACACCAACGCGCCGGTGGCGTCGCAGGTGGCGCTGTTGCAGACCATCGGTTCGGATCCGCGCGTAGAAACTAACTTCGGTCCCGGCCAGAGCATGCGTGCACTCGCCGCCGCTTCAGGTGCGTCGATCGATCGCGATAGCGCACTGTTCCAAGGCGTGATCAGCAGCGAAGTCTACAGCCGTCCGAGCTACAGCGACGTGAATGTGTCGTCGCGTGGTTACGTACAGGATTGGGTAGCGACCTATGCGGGCCGTGTCGATGGCGGCACCGCACCGATCGTTCGCTCGAACGTGGACATGAGCAATGTCGAGAACGCGTTGGCCAGCGGCGACAAGGCTGCTGCCTTCCGCGAACTGGTAAGCGGTGAACAAGCGAAGATCTCGGGCAGCGGCCAGCTGGTCGTGGAATCGATGCGCTTCAACCCCGCTTTGTCGGCCAACCTTGTAACGGCTACCCTGTTGCGTGACCCGCAAGCGTTCGATGCTCCCATCCAAACGCTACGTGAACTCGACAAGCAATACAAAGGCGGCGCACGTCCGCTGATCGGCAACATCTTCGGTGCGCTCGATGAGGACAAGTTCGGCCAGGCAGCTGGCGCGCTCGAGAAATCGCAGAGCCGTATTGCTAAACTGTCGGCAGCTGAACTTGACGCAGCGCGTAATGGCGACCCGAAAGCACTGAAAGAAGTGCGCGAAGCCATGGAGCCGTGGAACAAGTTCGAAGCGGAAATGATGAGCAAACCGACCGGTCGTGGTGCGCACCTGCGTTACGCTGCGCACGAGCATGTGTGGGATGCCATCGCGAAGGACCCGCGTGCACAAGCAGCGCTGATCGATACCATTTCGGCCGAGCCGCAACTGCGTGAAGCCGCGATCGAGATCGTGCGTCTGACGCCGGTGCAGCAAGTCGACATGCGCGAGCAACAATTCATCGGTAAACGTGGTGGCGATAAGAAACACGCCATTCCGGCACCGGTCAGCGGCCCCGCCATCAACGCGGCAGGCAGCATGTACGTTGACTTCGTGACGGGCGATAAAGGCAAAGTATCGGCCCAGGTGAACGCGGCAGCCCTCGTGGCACCGTCGGTCGCCACGGTCGACGCTTCGGCGGCAACGGCTGCTAACTCCGCAGCGGCAAGCCTCGCCAACGGTGGCAGCATCTCTGTTGCCAGCGCACCGAGCTTCCTCGACGGTAACGGTAACCCGCTGCCGGCTGTTAGTGCCGATGGCTTCATTATCGCCAGCATCAACGAAGCGGGTGTTCCCACCTTGCTGACCGATGCCAACGGCAATCCGGTCCCGGGTGCCGATGCGAATGGCAACCTTGTTGCCGGTGTCGATGCGGCGGGTAACCCCGTCCTGGCGTTGGATGCGAACGGTTCGCCGATCGCTGCTGCTGTAGCAGCGGCAGCTGCAGCAACGGCTGCGGCTTCGGGTCCGTCGGCAGCCGGTAACGGCACGTCGGCTTCCCCGACTTCGGGCAACCCCGCTTCGGCAGGCGATACGCCTGCGGCATCGGGTGGCACTCCGTCGTCGGTATCGCCTGCTTCCGGTCCTTCGGCAGCTGGTAACGGCACGTCGGCATCGCCGGCTTCGGGTACTCCCGCTTCGGCAGGTGATACACCGGCAGCATCGGGTGGCACTCCGGCTTCGGGCTCGCCTGCTTCCGGTCCGTCGGCATCGCCGGCTTCGGGTAACCCCGCTTCGGCAGGCAATACGCCTGCGGCTTCGGCATCGCCTTCCAATCCGGCAGCATCGTCAGCAGCTACGGCTGCAGGCCCGCTGGTTTCGGCAGGTGTAACGGGTAGCGAAGTGGCTGCCTCGGTGGTCACCGGCAATGTTCCGGCTGCTGCAGGTATCACGACCGGCAGCGTAATCCCGGGTGTTGTTGGTATCTTCACTCCCGAAATGCTGATCCCGTTCCTCAAGAAAGATAAGCCGAAAGATCCGGAGATCCCGGATGGTGGTACCCCGCCATGCTGTGATGGCCCAGGCCTGCCGCCAGTCGATCCGCGTCCGCTGACGCCGCCGGTAACCCCGCCGGTGCCCGGCACGCCTCCCGTCCCGGGTGGCCGTGGCTAGCCTCGGCTAACCAACCAAACATCAAAGGCGGGAGTTCTCTCCCGCCTTTTTTGTTGCGCGCGCTCTGGGCCTAGTGCGAGCACGACCAGCAGGAGATGGATGGAGCAATGGATGTTGCTAAGGCGCAAGAGCCACTTGCGCACACAAAACATCGGCATGCGTCAAGCTCCCCAGCCATGGGGTGGGTGCAGAGAGCAGCGATGGGAGAAGGGGACGTTATAAGGAAAAGAGCGTGACCCTAGTGGGCTACAGCAGCGCTGCCAACGGGGCGCTTGGGAGCAGCAGCGGTGCTGCCGCCCATTTCTACACCCGCTTCTTTGAAGGCCGCCTGCACGGTCAGCAGCTGGGCAACATTCTCGCCGATCTTGGCGGGAAGAACGCCCTCGGGCATCACTTTACCCAAGGTGCTCTTAATAGAATCCGGCACCATGCCGATGAGTTTATCTTTCGTGGTGGGCGGTGTGGTGCCCATGGCCAGCAGGAAGGCCAAGCTGTCTTTATCGGCCACCACTTCCGCAAGGCCTTCATCTTTGTTGCCCCAGTTCTGACGCAGGGCCGTCACGGCCTCGCGCATCTTGGGCGTCAATTTCGTGTCGTCGACCGAGGCCAGCAATGTGCCGAACGCGGCAGCATTGCCGGGGCGGCTGAAGAAGGTGGCGATCTCTTGCGGTTTGATGCGGTCGGTCAGGCTGCCTTCGACCAGCATCGTATTCAACAACTGTACGAATGCCGGATCGACCTTGCCGTTGCGCATGGCGGTAGCATCAATGAAGGTGCCAAGCGCGCCCCCCTTGAAGGTGATGGGTGATAGGCTCTCGAGCAATGCGTAGGTATCGGCCTTGTGCGTGGCATCAAGTAAAGTCGCGAGCTTGGCCGGATCGTTCACGATCTGGCGCACAGCGGCGAGCGCCTGACGGCCTTTCTCGTCCATTTGCCCGCCTTTGGGCAGGTCTTTGGTCACCGCGATCAGCGCCTTGGGCTGTTCAAGCATCGCATCGTAGAGGATCTTGGGTTCAAGATAGTCGCTGTCCGTCAGGCCGTCCTTACCATGACGCTGGGCAATTTTGCGCAGGGCCATGGCAGCATCGCCATCCACACCGCTAAAGGTCTCCGCCGCCCATTTTTGCACGCCTTCCGGCAGCATATCGAAAAATTTGCTAAGGAATCCGCCGCCTTCTTTATTATCGGAAAGGGCGTTGTAGCCCACAAAACCCAGCACGCCGACAATAAGCCACGTGAAGATGCCGTAATTGAACGGGTTCAGCCACGAAAGCAGGCCGCTGCCGATCTGCTGCGCAGCCTGGCGCTGCTGCTCCTGCATCTTGTCTTGAAGCTCTGTTTCGTTACCGGCCACGGATGTGCTTGCCTAAATAAAGTTTTCCCAAGCTTCATCCTACCGCGAGACGATGACGGTTTGATGACAAGCACCAAGAAAACTGCAGGTTTTTGGCTTATTCGAGGGCGTAATCAGGCCGCTTGCGCAACAGGCGACGTATCGTCACGATAACCGACTGAGCAATGGTCATGTTCTGCTCCGGAGCAGGTGACGTGAGGGCGGCGCGGCACCCGGCGATGATGGGGCCATAATACAACCGATAAAGCTCGGGCCAGGCGGCGGCCACCGCATCGTGCCCCCATTTCATCACCTGTTGCGGCACCCGGGCGACGGCCTCGATGCAGGCGATCTCTTCTTCCACCGCCGGGTCGGGGTGGCGATACACATCCGCCTGTGGCGCGAGGTTGAAGGCCATATCGCTTAAGAATGCATCTGCTGCGGTTGCTGCTCGCATCGACGGATAGGTATGGAAACGCAGCGGCAAGCCATCGGGCCGCGCAGCCATCGCGAAACGCGCCCACGCAACGGCGCGCCGCAATTGGGCGAAGAACCAGCCGGGCGAGAATTTGCTGCGCTTGTCATAGAACGCCAATGCATCTTCACGACGCTTCAACCGACCGATGCGGCGTGCACTGCCCGCGCGCCACAGCGTGATATGTGCAAGATCGGCGCGACGACCGGCGAGGGCAGTTGGGCTGGTGGAATAACGGCTAAGGATGCGCTGCCCGTCGCGCGCCACGTCAGAGAAATGGCCGATCTCCTGCCCGCCGATCACCACCATGCGCGCCAGCGCAGGGAAGCCATCGGTGACGTAAGTTTTTTGTTCGCCCTCAAAGAACGGATCGCCACCGCAGGAAATATAGACCTGCAACGCGCGCTCGTCGGTCGCCTGCAATCCACTGGCGGTGCCGTGGCCATGCCAGTCTTGCACGGCCATCAAGTCGCCCACATTGTGCGAATACGACACGAAGATCTCAACGTCGGATTCGATCAGCAACTGTAGCACGGCCGGGTGACACGACTGTGCGATGACACGTGCGACTTTCAGTTCTTTCATTTCTTCCACACCGCGCGCCTTGGTGAGTTCGCGACGCAAGCGTTCGAGCAATTCATCGATGCCATCTCGCCCCGCAGCGGGGGCTACCAGACGTTGTAATACATTGCGTGTGCGTGCCAGCAAGGCGGGGTCCGTCAGTTCACGTGCGGTGAAAGTGAGGTCCGAATCCGCCGTGCCATGACGCACGAAATTGCGATACGCATCGGCGTTGATGCGTAAACGGCCCGAATGCACAAGCGCCTGCGCCGCGCGCTCGAGCGCGGGCGGCATTTCCCACGCCTGCGTTGCAGGAATGAAGTGGAGCAGATGGTACAGGTTCTCAAAACTCATGCGTTGTTAATGTAAAGCAGGCGCAATCAACTTGCTAGCCGCAGCATGAGGGTCTATTTTTACGATATGTGGCAAACCATTCGCAAATCATGCCTTTTGCTTTATCGCTCCGGCGATAATCTGGTCGAGAATGACGGCATCGAGCTTGCCGGC
>JBEIOT010000067.1:0-9011 GCA_040377415.1 Azospirillum sp.
TGCACGGCACGCACCAGCTCCGCCGGGCTTGGCAGTTGCGAGGCATAACCCAGCCGCACCAGCACCATTTCCAGTGTCGCTTTGGTATTGCCTGCATGGCGCATTTCATCGCCACCGCGCGTCAGGATCTGCCACGCGCGCGTCAGCGCCGGAATGTTCAGCGACTTGGCCATCTCGGTACCAAGCTGTTGCTCGGCGGGCGAGAAATGCACGTTATTGGCCAGTGCGGGCGCGGCGAGGATGCGCGTCAGGTAATGCGTGATTTCCAGCAGGTCCGAAAGCAGCATGGCCGGGTCGGCGCCTTGCGTGAACAATTGCTGTGCACCGGCGAGTGCCTTGTCGGTATCGCCCGCGAACAGTTGCTGTAGCAGGGTGAACAGTTGCGATTTATCGGCCAGCCCCAGCATTTCGCGCACGCTCGGCGCGCTGATGGCAATGTTGCCCTGCGCATCGGTGTGCATCGCGATCGCTTGGTCGAGCAAGCTCAACGCATCGCGCACCGAACCCTCAGCAGCAGCAGCAATAAGCTGCGCGCAATCGGTGGGCAGCACGATATTCTCTTTCGCGCTGGTGTTCACCAGATGCTGCGCCAGTTCGTCGAGCTCCACGCGCTTCAGGTCGAACTTCTGGCAGCGCGAAATAATGGTGACCGGAATTTTGCGCAACTCGGTCGTCGCGAAAATGAACTTCACATGCGGCGGCGGTTCTTCCAGCGTCTTCAGCAACGCGTTGAACGCGTTCTTGCTGAGCATGTGCACCTCATCGATGATGTACACTTTGTAACGCGCCGATACGGGCGCATATTGCACCGAATCAATGATTTCGCGCACATCGTCGACACCCGTGCGCGACGCGGCATCCATCTCGATAACGTCAACATGCCGGTCTTCAGCAATGGCCACGCAGTTGGGGCACACGCCGCACGGATCCGTCGTCGGTTCGCCCTGCCCATCGGGGCCGATGCAGTTAAGCCCGCGCGCGATAATGCGCGCCGTCGTGGTTTTTCCGATGCCGCGAATGCCCGTCAGCACGAACGCATGGGCGATGCGGCCACTGGCGAACGCATTGGTAAGGGTGCGCACCAGCACTTCCTGGCCGATGAGGTCAGCGAAAGTTTGTGGGCGATATTTACGAGCTAAAACGCGATACATGGCAGGCAAGGTAGTGCGGCAACCCCCCTTAGTCGAGGGGGGAATGTGGGTTATCCACGGCCCTTGCCCTGCTGTTTGGCTTCGCTGAGCAGGGGGATCTCAAGTTTTGCACGCAACCGCTCGGCGGTTTCGTAGGAAAGGCCTTTGTTGGCATTCACACGGCGCACATGACTCACCACTTCGTCGACCAGCGGTGAAGGCTTCTGTTCCAGCTGATGGTCCAGCACGTTGCTGTTGAATGGATCGCGGTGGTGGATCTCTTCGCCATAACCGGCTTCGGGTGTGGGTGCCACGACCATGACATGGATATCGGGCCAGAAATCTTTCACCATTTCCAGCACATGCTTCATGCGGTCATATTTCAGCTGGCCATCGGGCATGGGTATCACCAGCGCATCGAGCGGCTCACCCAACATACGCAATTTGTCGCGCAACTCCCATATCCAGTATTCAAGATGTTCCGGTCCCTTGAACTGCGTCACGCCCGTCGCGGGGAATTTATCCTTAAAGCGGTAATATTGAATTTCGTTATCGTTGCTGCGCATCAGCGAGCGGGTACCTTTGAACGCACCTTTGGTAAACACAGCTTGCTTGGCGCTGCGCTCGAATAGGCGGTCGAGCGAATCCTTCAAGCTATGATCCACACTGGGAATGAACTCGCGGTTGCGGATATCCTGCCCCTGCAGGAACTGCGTGGTGGTATTCAGCTGGTCGATCACAAGGACGTGTTTCATGCCTGCAAGTTAGCAGGATAGGCCGCGCGAAGCATGACAATTTGGTGAAAGTAGGGGCCGAGGGCAGTAGCCCGAGCGAGCCATCAGCCAGCGAAGCAACATTAAGGCAAGCGCGCTTGCGCACGAAGTGGCTGGCGGACGACCCGACACGGAATTCGCTGCGGCTGCTGCCTTTCGGCCCTGACCGGGTTCACGAGCGTATCGTCCGCCGCCAGCCACGGCCTATGTAGTGGGTTCCAACGGTGCGGGCAAGCCCCGAAAGCACGTCCGGCCGGGGGCTTCACGAGATTGTCACAATCATGCGCTATACTCGGTCGGATGAAGCAGGATTTTCAGCAGTTTATCGATCAGGCGCTGGCCCATAGCCCAAGCGTCACGAAACTCGATGAATACGATATCCATCACACCCCCATCTTAGAGCATTTCGATCGCGGGCAGATGCTGCGTCGGTTGGATGCACGCCCCGCTGCCGAACGCGGCAAGCCCAACAGCCTGCATATCGGCGTGGCCGGCTTCCATAATTTCGAAGTGGCCGGGCGCACGCGTCCCGAGAATATCCTGTTGCTCGATGTGAATCCCGCGCAGGAGCGCTTCTGGAAAACCGTGGTGCGCCTGTTGCAAACCAATGAAGAACCGCAAGCGTTCCGCGAAGCCTTCGAGGCATTGCGCATCGAAGGTTCCATCCGATGCTGGGACGATTCCCGCGTCACCGAGACCCAGCCCAGCGACATCGCGTATTACCTCGCCGAAACATCGTGGCTGAAAGACCCCGAGCAATATCAATACCTGCACCGCATGGCCTGCGACGGCAAGATCGCCGCGACCACCATCGACCTGCTGAATGATTTTGAGCGCGCCGAAGCGTTGGGCGACGCGCTGAAAGAAAAAGGCCTCAAGACCGACACCTGCTACTGGGCCAATATCTCCAGCTTCTTCCGCCCCCATCGCGCGGGCGGGTTCGTCGGCCGTAACGATACCGTGTTCGGCGAGGGACGGCGTGCCGGCTACGAACCAGGCACCCTCATCTATCCGATCTATGCTTATCGTGTGGATCGTGCCGAAAAGACCACGCAGCTTTGGACCGACGAGCAAGTGCAACAAGCAAGGATCCACGACCCCAAAAGCTTGCCGCCCATGGAGCAGTTCACCCGCATCATCTCGGCAATAGGCGGCGAGCAGGGCGAACATTATCTGCTCGAGACGAATGCGGGGCCTTATCGTCGCATGCTCATTTTCGATGGCCCACCAACACGCTTGCCAGCGGCCGAGCGTTCATGGCGCGCGCGCATGCAGCTGGGCGAGCAGAATGCTGGCCCAGTTCTTCCCTAAGTAGCTGATAACCTCACGTATTGAGCCATCCTTTATAAAACTGAGGGGTGCTCCATATCGCGCCATATCGTGCATATGGGTAGGGTTTGCTCATTGCCACACGGCAATAAACAACCAACCTCAAGGAGACAGTCATGTCAGTTAAAGGTAACGCAAAAGAATTCGCTGGTTTTGTTAAAGAAGAAGCTGGTGAAGCCCTCAACAAACCGAAAATGGCCCAAGAAGGCCGTGCCCTGCGTAACGAAGGCCGTATGCAGGATGGTCAGCTTCCCAAAGTGAAGCCGATCGGCACCGACAACTAGTCGGCAAGCTATCGTGGCCTTCCGGCCACGCTGAAAGCACCCCGTAGAGATACGGGGTGTTTTTCGTTTTTGTGGCTTGTTTCGGCGCTTCTGCGCTGCTAAAAATCCTCCCATAGACCTTCAGCAAGAAGGCATCCCCATCGGCATTCCTAAACCAAAATTACCGCTGCCTTCTCTGGCGCGGGCGAAGGATATGTTTTTATGGTGGGTCGAATGATCTCCGCAATTCCGGTGCCGGGTTTCGTGCGCAAACGCTCGGGCGAACTTTTCGGCGTGGGCTTCGTCATCGGTGGCGTGCTGCTGGCGGCGGCACTCATCACCTACCATGCGGGCGATCCATCGTGGAACCAGACAGGCGAAGCCCCGGCAAAAAATGCACTCGGCAACACCGGCGCTAACATCGCCGACCTCATGAAACAGACCATCGGCTGGATGTCAGTGCTCGTCGTCATCGCGCTGTTCGGCTGGTCGTGGCGCCTCATCACGAAAGATGAAACGGTGAAAGTGCGCTGGCGTCTTATCGCGTTGCTCGCTTCGGTCGTCAGTGGGTCGGCATTGCTGGCGCTGCTTGCTGCTGGTTCCGGCGCGCCGTGGCTCGCCACCGCCAGCGGCCCCGTCGGTATCGTCGTCGGCAACGCGCTCGTGCCCGTCATCACCGCGTGGGGTGTCGCCGCACTCATGGCGGTCGTCTTCCTGCTCACCATGCCGGTCGCCATTGGCTTGCGTCTGCATGAATGGGTCGCCATCTCCATCATCCTCAAACGCATCACCGCGCACGCATTCGCTGGCGCGCAAGGCGTGTTCGAGTGGATCAAGGGTCGCCGCAGCACCGAATACGACGACGAGGAAGAAGACGAAGAAGAGGATTCGCTCGACGACGAAGAAGACGAAGAAGAGATTGACGAGGAAGAAGACGAAGAAGATCTCGGCCCGCGCATCGAGGCCAAACCGAAGAAACGCATCGAGCAGAAAAAAGCCAAGAAGGGCACCGATCAGGGCGCGCTCGACCTGCGCAGTCGCAGCGGCACCTACACCATGCCCAGCTTGAACCTGATGTCCAAGGCCACCGGCAAAGGGCCCAAACAACTTTCCGAGAGCGCGCTGGAACAGAACGCGCGCCTGCTCGAAGGCGTGCTGGAAGATTTCGGCGTGAAGGGCGAGATCACCCGCGTGCGCCCGGGCCCCGTGGTCACGCTCTATGAACTTGCGCTCGCCCCCGGCATCAAATCCTCGCGCGTCATCGGCCTGGCCGACGACATCGCCCGCAGCATGAGCGCCATCAGCGCGCGCATCTCCGTCATCATCGGGCAGAATGCCATCGGCATCGAACTGCCCAACGCCCACCGCGAAACCGTCTTCCTGCGCGAAATGTTAGAGGACGATGCGTTCAAGGAAACCGAAGCGAAACTCCCCCTCGTGCTCGGCAAGGATATTTCCGGCGAGCCCATCATCGCCGATCTGGCGCGCATGCCGCACGTGCTCGTGGCGGGTACCACCGGCTCGGGTAAATCCGTCGCCATCAACACCATGATCATGAGCTTGGTTTACCACCTCACGCCCGAGCAATGTAAGTTCATCATGATCGACCCGAAGATGCTCGAGCTCTCGGTCTACGACAACATCCCGCACCTGTTGTCGCCGGTTGTTACCGAGCCCGGTAAAGCCGTCGTCGCGTTGAAATGGACGGTGAAGGAAATGGAGCAGCGCTATCGCCTGATGAGCAATCTCGGCGTGCGCAACATCGACAACTACAACAAGCGCCTCGAGGAAGCCCGCAAGAGCGGCGAAGAACTCACCCGCAGCGTGCAGACCGGCTTTGACCCCGAAACGGGCAAACCGATCATGGAAAAACAAGCCATGGACATGAACGCACTGCCCTACATCGTCGTCATCGTCGACGAGATGGCCGACCTCATGCTGGTCGCTGGCAAAGAGATCGAAGGCTCCATCCAGCGCCTCGCGCAAATGGCGCGCGCGGCGGGCATCCATATCATCATGGCCACGCAGCGCCCCTCGGTCGATGTCATCACCGGCGTCATCAAAGCCAACTTCCCCACGCGTATCTCGTTCCAGGTGACCAGCAAGATCGACTCACGCACCATCCTGGGCGAGCAGGGGGCCGAGCAGCTCCTTGGTCAGGGCGACATGCTCTACATGGCAGGCGGTGGCCGCATCACCCGCGTACACGGTCCGTTCATCGCCGATAAAGAGGTCGAGAACATCGTGGCCTACCTGCGCACGCAGGGCGAACCGGCGTACGACACCGCCGTCACCTTCGACGAAGAAGCCGAAGGCGAAACCGGCGAACTGTTCGACGAAGACGAAAGCGACGCCGACCGCGAGCTATATCGTCAAGCAGTGGAGGTCGTCATACGCGACGGCAAGGCCAGCACCAGTTACGTGCAGCGCAAACTCAAGATCGGCTATAACCGCGCCGCCCGCATCATCGAAAAAATGGAATCCGATGGTATCGTCGGCCCCGCCAACCACGTCGGCAAACGCGAGGTGCTGGAGCGTGCATAAGTCAAAAACGATGGCACAGCGCTTGCATCGCTAGGCCACCCCAAAGGAAACAACCATGCGTTACCCCATCGTCATTCTCATCCTTCTCGTTCTCTTCGCCATGATGCCCGTGGAGAAAGCAAAGAAAGACGAGAAACGCTCCGAGACCCTCATCGGGTTCGTGCTTTCCGATACTGAGCATGCCAACGCCAAGGCATGGCTGAACAAGGGTGTAGAAGACTTGCGTGCCATGCCGCCGCTGCACCAGGTGCTGCTGCTCACCACCTTCATCATCCTCGTCATCAACGCGGCCGTGGTGCTCGCTTACATCGTCAATTCGATCGCGGCCATTGCCAACATCGGCGTGTCGGTCATGCTCTTCCTGCCGCTGGTACTGCTGGCCGTGCTGTGGAGCAAGCCACGCCGCGCGCTCATGAAGCGCCTCAAAGCCCACGCAGAATTCGGCCCGTTCGTCAGCAAATGGTCCACCCGCATGTGGCAGAAGCGCTTCCGCCGCGCCGCTCGCGAGCATGGTTTCGCCAGCCAATACCAATATTAGCAAACTGTCATAAAAGCTTCACCGTTGCCCCGTATAAAGGGAACAACGGGGAACATGATGAATCCAGATGCTGAAAAGAAAACGCACGACATCCTGCAAGGCAAAACACCGCAGGAGCGCGAGGCCATGTTGCGCATGGCGGAAGTGATTCTGGCTGCGCAGGAAACCCCCGAGGCACGCCTTGCTGTCGCCGAGGCGGCACGCATCGTTGAAGGCACGCTCGAGCGCAATCAGTTCCCCGAACTCGGCTAATTTCCTTGTGTCCAACGCAGGGGCTGGGATAAATCTCCCGTATCAGGAGAATCCTATGCGCCGCCTCATCACACTCATCGCCACCGCCGCACTGCTTTGCGCCGCCAAACCTGCGGGCGATGCGCAGACCATCAAACGCGTCGAGGAATACCTCACCGGCCTGCAAAGCATCGTGGCCGACTTCAGTCAGGTCGATGCCAATGGCGGCCTCGCCGAAGGTAAATTCTACCTGAAGAAACCCGGCAAGATGCGTTGGGAATATAAACCGCCCACGCCCATCCTGCTCGTCAGCAACGGTAAAGTAATGACCTATTACGACTCCGAGCTCGACCAGGTGAACTACATCGCCTTTGACGACACGCTCGCTGGCTTCCTAGCGCAGGATGTCATCACCTTGAACAGCAAATCGGCGAAGCTTACCAATTTCGTCTCGAAAGAAGGCGTCATCCGCGCCACCATCGTGCAGAAGCAAAAGCCCGACGAGGGCAGCCTTACGCTCGAGTTCACCGATAGCCCAATTCAGTTGAAACAGATGGTGGTGACCGATGCCCGCGGCCAGCGCACCAACATCCAGCTGCAGAACGCCCGCTACGGCGAGAACCTGCCGGATACGCTGTTCAAGTTCGAGGACCCCCGTGGCCTCGGCAAACGCAACCGCAACCGCTAGCGTATCAAGCCAGTTCGTTTCTTGCGTAGCGCCGTAGCTGCGCGAGCCGCGTAGCGGGAAGGGTAAGGAGCCGTAGGCGACGAAGGGATGGCCAATCCCTTCAGGCGCGCCAGCGCCCACTCAATTATGACAATCCCATGACGGTTCACAGGCTGTTTCTTCTTCGAACTGTCACACGCGGCGGGGCTATTTTCCGATAGGATGTTTTCTATAGGGAGAACACATCCATGCAACTCGACACAGCGAAACTTGAAGACCTCATGATGGCCATGGTCGGCCTTGAGACGATGGCCTACATCAAAGCCGTCGATACCCAATTCGCCGTCTTCGCTGCCGATGGCACCCAGCTCGCCCTTTTCGATGATTTCGAGACCGCGCATTTCAACGCCGTAAAGCACAACCTCGCTCCGGCCAGCATCCACTAACCAAAGATCAGTTGGCAAACCACGTTATCGAAACACTCCAGCATAGGAAGTACCGATGACCATTCTCAGCCTCACCATGATCCTCACCATGTTCTGGGTTTTCGCCCTGGCCTATTACATCCGCACACTCATGATCCCGACACCGGTCGCCAAGCGCTAGGCTGCCAGCTCGATCATCACCGGCACATGGTCGGATGGGCTTTCAAAGCCCCGCGCATCGCGCACGATCATGCCGGATTTCAACTCACTCTTTAAATTCGGCGAAAGCCAGATGTGATCCAACCGGCGGCCACGGTCGCTCGCGTTCCAGTCGCGGTTGCGATAGCTCCACCAGCTATAAAGTTTTTGCTCATGCGGCGTAAAGGCGCGCAACGCATCGAACCATTCGCCGCTCGCCTGTGCGTCGTTGAATTTCTCGCGCTCGATGGGCGTATGGCTCACCACGTCGCGCAGTTGGCGGCTGCTCCACACATCATGCTCCAGCGGCGCGATGTTGAGATCGCCCACCGCGATCACTTTGCCTTTTGCGGTCTTTTCATCCACCGCCCAGTCGCGCATCGCGTCGATGAAGCGCAGCTTCTCGTCGAACTTCGGGTTCAGCTCCGTGTCGGGCACATCGCCACCTGCAGGCACATAAAAGTTATGTACGATAATGCCACCCGGCAGCTCCGCCGCGATATGCCGCTTATGCCCATTGCCGATCATGTCATATGTATCGAGCTTTTTGATGGGGAACTTGGCGAGGATAGCCACGCCATTATAGCTCTTCTCGCCCGCGAACACGCAGTGCTTGTAACCCAAGCGGCGGATGAGTTCATGCGGGAACATCGAATCCTCCACCTTCGTTTCCTGCAGGCACAACACGTCGGGCGAATGCATGTGAATGAAGCGCGAGATCAGCGGTTCGCGGATACGGACGGAGTTGATATTCCAAGTGGCAAGTTTCATGCCTGTGAGATAGGCGAGCTACCGCGTAAAGTCCAGACCTTCGCGGACGCGTGCAGTCGGCGCGGCAAAACCCACTGTCGCCATGATGGCGAACCAGCCCAGCGAAACAATGCCACCCGCAAGTAAAGTCGCCCCGAACCAA
>JBEIOT010000211.1:0-2954 GCA_040377415.1 Azospirillum sp.
ATTCTCATCGAAGGTCGCGACCGACACGGTGCTGTCGGACTAGGTCGAGCTGGGGCTGGCGCTGAAATTCAGGTCCAGCATACCGTTCTCGCGGGTGCGGGTAATGTCGCCACCATTCACGGTCTGGTAGGGTTCCATGATGGAAACGCCGCTGCCGTCAGCCACTGTACCACTGCCAGCAGCGGGCGACAGCGCGGTGATGGTAACGCTGTTGCCAGTCACCGCCTGCACCGTGAAGTAACCCGTGATGTTGCCAGCCGGAATGCCGTTGACGTTGGCGCCACCCGGAGGGCCCAGATAAATGCGATCGCCGACCTGTACGTTCGGCGGCGTGGTCAGGTTCAGGATGACATCAGGCGAACCGATGGTGGTGGTGTAGGCACCCGCCGGATCAAGCGCAATGGAGGGCGGACCCTGGTTAACGCTGGTGATATTGGTGCCCACATCGTTCTGCACGGTAATGCCGTTGATGAAGAACGGTGCTTTGTCCTGACCCGAGATGTTTTCAAGGTCGAAATCGAACTGGAACGAGTTGGTAGCAACCCCCATCGGCAGCGCATCGGTATTCGCTACGAGGCGGATCTTGTTGAGGTTGCCAAGGCTCGCCTTGTAATCGGGCGAAGCATAATGGTTGTTGATCTCATCGACGATGGTCTGCAACGAAGGTTTGCCCGTGACCGAGCCAACAAGACCATCGGTCAGCGCTGACAGGTTCAACGTCAACGGACGCAGGCCGGTGTAGGATTCGTTGGCGTAATTCGCCGTAACGGGCGAGCCATCCTTATTGAGCACAGCGATGCGCACGAGGCCCGCCCAGCTGGTGCCTTGTGAACTTGAAACGCTTCGCGTACCGGTGAGCGACTGCGCCGCAGGGAAGCCCGAACCGTCGTTATGGATGGTGTTAACCGCATCGCGCAGGTTGGCTGCGAGCTGGTCCATTTGCGCCAGCATGGCAGGGATCACTTCATCGCGCATCATGCGCAAGCCTTCAAGCTTGCCACTGGTGAGCTTGCTGGTAACAGTGCCTGCCGTGCCCGCGCTGATCAGGTCAGAAGCGGGGCCGATCTGTGCACCGGTCACGGGATCGACCTGGATGATCTGCAACGGTGCAAGCGGGCTATCATTAAGGAACTGGCCAGCGGATTGCGCCGGGTTGTAACGCAGCTGGCGCATGTTGCCATCGACCAGCGCCAAGCCGTCGCCAGTAATAACGCTAACGGTGCCATCGTTTCGGAACGAGGTGCTGATATCCATGTAGCTGGCAAGTTCACGCAACGCCATGTCGCGCTCATCAAGCAGGCCCGCGATCGAATTGCCCAGCGCCGAATTGTTGCCGAGTGAAACGTTGAGGGCATTAAGCTTATTCAACAGACCGTTGATGTTATCCACTGCTTCGCGCATTTCGCGGTCGGCTTCAAAGCGCAGGTCGTTGAGGTCATACGCCGTATTGGAAAGATTCGTGGTAAGCGCGGTCGCCGCGCTGATGAGATTGCTGCGCGCGCTGCTGCGGTCCGGTGTTTCGCTGAGGGTTTGCGCGGCGGTGAAGAAACCGGTCACGTATTCATCGAGCGTCGCCGTGCCACCCGGTGCGCCAAGGATCACATTAATGCGCTCGAAATATTCATTCACTGCGTTGGTGCGACCGACCGACGAACCTTGCGTTTGCACGGCACGCTGCAGGTATTTGTCGACCTTGCGCACGATGTCGTCGATGCGCACACCGCTGCCGACACCATTGACATACAACGCCGACTGCTCGAGCACCTGGCGCGAATAACCTTCGGTGTTGGCGTTGCTGATGTTGTGCGACAGCACGCTGATGGCCTGCTGGTTGGCCTTCAGTCCAGAAAGTGCATTGTTCAGTGAGAGACCCAGCGACATGGCTTATGCCTTTTGGTTGAGGTTGAACGACACGGACATATTCGTCGGCACACCGGTGTAACCGCTGCGGTTATAGGTGCCGGCGTGCTGGTTCTCGGTCACCACTTCCATAATGGCCTGTACCACACGCTGGTTCACTGCACGCGCCACCGCGGTGCGCTGCATGTTCTCGCCCACGACGCGGATGAAGTCGTCGGTCAGCAGCGCGAGCTCCTCGCGGCTATCGGCATCAAGCGCTTGCACCAGTTCGGGGCGTTGCGAGATAAGGCGCTGATAGCTTTCCATGATCTTGGTCAGCTTTTGTTTCTCGTCGGAAAGCTTGGCGAGCTCGCTCACTTCCATACGCTTCAAATGCTCGGTCTCGCGGCTGAGCAATTCTTTCAGGCGCGCCGTCACGGTGATGAGCTCATAGATATCGACATCGTGGCCGATGATCGGCAAGCCGACATTCTCTTGCTTGTGTGGGTTCAATAGTTTCATGACTACACCTCCTGCATGCGCAGCATTTCGCGCTTTACGTGATCGGAAACACCGACGCCGCCGGTGCGTGCGATGATCTTGCCGTACTCGTCGACCAGCATATCGCGGTAGAATTCCTCTTCTTCGCCACCACCAAGGAAACCCTTGGTGTCGACGGTGGAGAACATGTTCTCCAGCATCTGGCTGATGAACTGCGCCTCGAAGTCGCGCGCGACCTGGTCGATCTTCTCGGGGCTGGCTTTCGCCGGGCTCAGAAGATTGCCACGGCGGGTTTTATTCGCCTCGGCATTCGGGGTTGCGATACGCATAAGATCCGGTTCCTTTATGCTGACGGTGGGTTGCATGGCGGCCTCTTAGCGGGTTTCGATGTCGGCCTGCAGAGCACCTGCGGCCTTGATGGTTTGAAGAATGGTGATGAGATCGCGCGGACCAACGCCCAGGGCGTTCAGGCCAGCGACGAGGTCTTTCAGCGTCGCGCCCTTCTCGAGTACGGCAACTTTATTATTGGCTTCTTCATCGACCGTGATGTCGCTGCGCGGCACGACCACGGTCTCGGCACCTTCCGGCGCGAACGGGTTGGGCTGCGACACTTG
>JBEIOT010000133.1:0-5794 GCA_040377415.1 Azospirillum sp.
ACCAACGCTTCGATAAAAAGGAACAACACACATGGCTACCGGTACCGTTAAATGGTTCAACCCCACCAAAGGCTTCGGCTTCATTCAACCTGATCAAGGTGGTGCGGACATCTTCGTGCACATCAGCGCTGTTGAAAAAGCTGGCATGCGCAGCCTGGCCGAAGGCCAAAAGATCAGCTACGAGCTGGTTACCGATAAAGGCAAAACTTCGGCTGGCAATCTTCAAGCCGCCTAAGCCTTTTCAAGACGAATTTTAATTCGAGCCGCCGCACCCCGGGTTCGCCCCGGGGTGCGGTCGCGCATATGAAAGATAATATGGAAAATTTTGAAGCGCTGGGCCTTCCCCGCGCACTGAATCAGGCGCTCGCGCACCTGAAATTCACGACGCCGACCCCGATTCAAGCTGCTGCGATCCCTCCTGCTTTACAAGGCAAAGATATCCTCGGCTCAGCGCAAACCGGCACCGGCAAGACCGCTGCTTTCGGCATTCCGCTGATCGCACACTTGCTCGCTAACCCGACCGCTGGTGCATTGGTCATGACCCCTACCCGCGAACTCGCGGTCCAAGTCATCGCCCTTCTTGAGCAACTGCTCGGTGAAGGCACTGGCATCCGCACTGCGCTCATCATCGGTGGCGAGCCGATGAGCAAGCAATTGCGCCAACTGCAGAACCGTCCACGCCTCATCGTGGGCACCCCCGGCCGTATCAACGACCACCTGACCCGCCGCACGCTGAAGTTCTCAACGACGGATTTCCTCGTGCTCGATGAGACCGACCGCATGCTCGACATGGGCTTTGGTATCCAGATCGACAAGATCCTGGCGCAAATGCCTCCGAAACGCCAAACGCTGCTGTTCTCGGCGACGTTGCCGGCGAACATCGTGAAGCTGTCGGGCAAATACATGACCGATCCGCTGCGCGTATCCGTTGGCGAGACCCACTTGCCGATCGAGCGTATCAAGCAAGAGAACATCATGCTGAAGGAAGACGACAAGTACGGTCAGCTTCTGGTGCAACTGCAACAGCGTGAAGGCTCGATCATCGTGTTCGTGAAAACGAAGTTCGGCACCGAGAAGATGGCCAAGAAATTGCGCGCCATCAACCTGGCGGCTGACGCGATCCATGGCGACCTTCGCCAGCGTGAGCGTGATAAAGCCATTGGCTCGTTCCGCAACAAAACCACCCGCATCATGGTGGCAACGGACATCGCTGCACGTGGCCTTGATATCCCGCATATCGAACACGTCATTAACTATGACCTGCCGCAATGCCCTGAGGATTACATCCACCGCATCGGCCGTACCGCGCGTGCGGGTGCTGAGGGTGCCGCTGTGAACCTCATCACCGGTCAGGACCGTAAAAAGTGGCTCGCCATTCAACGCTTGCTGAACCCCGGCCAAAAGCCGGAAGGTTTCGCGGGTGGCGAAGGCGAAAGCCGTGGTCCGCGCAAGCCCTTCAACAAGAAGAAGCGCTTCCGTCCCAACAGCCGTCAGCCCGGTGGCCATCAGCATCGCTCGTCGATGCCGAAAGCTGCATAACGAAGCTTTACGATGCTAACGATCCAAGACTTAACCTATCGCGTTGGTGGCCGCACCTTACTCGACAAAGCCTCTTTGTCGATCGGTGCGGGCCAACGCGTAGGTCTCGTTGGCCCCAACGGCGTGGGCAAATCCACGCTGTTCAAACTGATCGCCAAAGAACTGGTGGCCGATGGTGGTGACATCAACATCGTGCGCAACGCCAGTGTCGGCTGGGTAAAGCAGGACCTGCCCGACGACGATACCAAACTCATCGACGTGGTCCTCGCCGCCGACACCGAACGCAGCTCGCTGCTGCTTGAGGCCGAAACGGTCGAAGACCCCGAGCGTATGGCCTACATCTACACACGCCTCGATGAGATCAGCGCCTATGATGCACCGTCACGTGCGGCAACCATCCTCAACGGCCTCGGTTTTGATTCCAAAGCACAAGAGCGCCCCATCTCCGACTTCTCCGGCGGTTGGCGCATGCGCGTGGCACTCGCGGCCACCCTGTTCCGTCAGCCCAACCTGCTGATGCTCGATGAGCCGACCAACCACCTCGATTTCGAGGCGATGATCTGGCTTGAGAACTACCTGATGCGTTATCGCGAGACGCTGCTCATCATCAGCCACGACCGCGAGATCCTCAACAAGACCGTCACCCATATCCTGCATATGGAAGACAAGAAACTGAACGCGTACACCGGCACCTACGATGAATTCGAGCGCCGCCGCGCCGAGCGTTTGCTGAACCAATCGGCCCTGCGCGAAAAACAGCTGAAGCAAAAAGAGCATATGCAAAAGTTCGTCGACCGCTTCGGCGCGACTGCGAGCAAGGCCCGCCAGGCGCAAAGCCGCCTGAAGGCCATTGCCAAAATGGATATCGTGGACGCTGTGATGGCTGATCGCGTGACCGCATTCGTATTCCCCGAGCCCGAGCCGCTACGCTCGCCGCTCATCACGCTCGATTTCGTGAATGCTGGCTATGAGGCCGACAAGCCCATCCTGAAGAAGCTCAACCTGCGCATCGACATGGATGACCGCATCGCCCTGCTTGGTGCCAACGGTAACGGTAAATCGACACTGGTGAAGCTACTGGCGGGCAATTTGTCGCCGCAACTGGGCGAGATCCATAAATCCGGCAAGCTGAAGGTGGGCTACTTCGCCCAGTTCCAGACCGACGAGCTCGACGTGAACCTCACCCCCTACCAGACCATGCAACAAGTCATGCTTAAGCTGCCCGAGCCAAAAGTGCGCGCGTTGCTGGGCAAATTCGGCTTCGACAAAGACAAGGCCGACACCAAAGTGGGCGAATGCTCCGGCGGCGAGAAAGCCCGCCTGCTCTTCTGCCTCATGAGCTATCACGCGCCGCACATCATGCTGCTCGATGAGCCGACCAACCACCTGGACATGGACGCGCGCGAAGCATTGATGCAAGCGCTGAACAATTACACCGGCGCTGTCATCCTAGTGAGCCACGATCCGCACCTTGTTGAGAACGTGGCCGACCGCTTATGGCTGGTGGCCGATGGCACCTGCGTGCCGTATGAGGACGACCTTGAGGCCTACAAAAAACTCGTCGTTCAGCAGCGCAAGCGCGAACGCGAAGGCAGCAAAGAAGAAGCGCGCCGCGCCAAAAAAGATAAGAAATCGCTGAGCCCCGAGCAGCAGACCGCCAAGCTTGAAGAAGCCTTGGCCAAAGCCACCGCCGAGCGTGATGCGATGGAAAATGAGCTGGTGGTGTGCAGCACCAGCGGCGACGCCAAGCAGCTCAAACGCCTTAATGAGACCTATGAGCGCCTGCAAAAGCAGGAAGCAGCGGCCCAGCAAGCCTTGGATGATTTTATCGCCACGCTTTAGTGGCTGTTTACTTCTGTCATCAAACTGCCATGATACTCGTCTATGGATCGGGAAAGGCCGGTGGCCTGCCCTCATTGGAAAGTAGATCATGGCCGCATTTCAGCCTTTGCGTGATAAACTACGTGACCTTCCCGTTCACCCCATCATTGCCGATGTTATTGCCGATGTCATGGCCAGCACCGTGACCGTTGTTGCCGCGCCTACGGGTAGCGGCAAATCCATGATGCTGCCGAGCGCACTTGCCGATGCGGTGGACGATCAGGTGGTCGTGCTGGTGCCGCGCCGCTTTTTGGCGACGGATGCTGCTTACAACGTGGCCGAGCTTTCAGGAACGCCATTGGGACAGGATGTCGGGTTCGCGCTGGGTCAGGTGAATGGCGAGAAATCACTGCATTCGCCAAACACAAAACTGCTGTTCTGCACCTATGGCTACGCGCTGCGCTCGGGTCTCATCAACCGTGCCCGCAATATCGTGCTCGACGAAGTGCACGAGGGCGATGAGAATATCTCGCTCGCACGCGCCGTGTTGCACCAGCGCAAAGCGAAAGAGCCGGACCTGCGCATTCTCGAGATGAGCGCCACGGTGAATGCCCCCGCACAAGCCAGCTTCTGGAAAGATATCGCGCCGACCAATATCCATGTTGCCGATGGCAGCAAGCGCACCTGTGCGCTGGTGCATGAGTCGCCCATGCGCGCCGGCAGTAAGGACCGCTCCATCGAGCAGGTGGTGGTGGGTCTTCTTGAAGGCGATGCGGGTCGCCCGCGCAATGGTGTGGCCGTGTTCCGTGGTGGCGTGAAAGAAGTCGAGGATACCGTCGTTGAACTTAAACGTCTGTTGCGCGCGCATGGCCTGGCCAATGTCGAGGTGGTGGGCATTCACGGCGGCACCCCGTCGAACGAACGCCGCATCGCGCGCAGTGCTCCCAAAGAGGGCTGGCGCAAGATCATCGTCGGCACCAACGTCATCGAATCGGGCGTGAATTTGCTGTGGGTCGATTCGGGTGTTTCTGATGGCGTGCGCAAAGTGCCGCACCATCGCGCCGATTCGGGTGCTGATACCTTGCTGGCGCAGGACCTGCCGCAGTCGGGCGTAACCCAGCAAATGGGACGCGTGAACCGCAACCCTGCCCTGACCGGGTTCGATGAAGGCATTTTCATCCTGCATGCCAAAAATAATTTCGAGCAGCGCACGAAGCAGAACGGCCCGGAGATCGAGCGCGGCTCGCTGCTGGGGCCCGCCTTCCATGCGGCAAGCCTTGGCTACAACCCCAACAGCCTGAAATGGGATGTGGGCGCAAACCACGCTGCCGCTATGCCACAGCGTTTGGAGCGCGCACGCCATGATCTGCAACGGTTGGAACTGGTCTACGACGATTGGACGCCGACCGATGAAGGCCGCACTGTTTCGCATTTGCCGGTAAGCCCGGAGACGGGCGCCATGCTGAACGAGGCGAAGCTTCTGGATGAACAGCGCTTGCGCAGCGGCCAGCCCGCGCGCGTGTTGCGCGACGCGGTGGTGCTTGCCGCACTGGCCGAAACGCGCAGCCTGAAAGCCGATAGCAAAAAAGGGCATCGCGGCGACCAGCATGCGACGTCGGATCGTCTCGATGCCATGAACGCTTACCGCACGATCGTGTCGCAAGCAGAGGACCGTGGAATCTTTGAATCGATCTTGCGCAAATCGAACGAAGATTACCTCGCCACCGCGAGCGACGAGTCGCTGGCGCAGTTGCAAACGCAACGCGAAGCGCTGCAAGGCATGTGCGAGCGGCAGAACATGACCATCAACGGTTTCATTCAAGTCGCACAGCTGGTCGAAGAGATCAGCGTGCGACTGGAGAAAGACCGCGGCGTGAACTTGCGTCAGCCGCAACGTGCCGATGAAAAATACGACGCTGCCCGCTACGACGAACTGAAACGCTGCATCCTCAACGGTCATACCAACCGCCTGTTCCAGTTCGAGCATGGCGGCTTGCGCGATCTGTTGCGCGATACCGGCAATAACAAACGCGATAACGGTCTGCCCTTCAGCAATTACGAGGTGGCCGTATCGTCGATCATCACCCCCCGCATTCCGGAAGGCACGCTGATCACAGGTAACTTGCGTGAAGTGATGCCCAAGCGCCGGCCCCAACCGCGCGATGCGCAAGGTGGTTATGGCAAGAAAAAGCAAGATTCCGCGGCGCCGGAGCCCATGCTTGTCGTCGACCAAGCTACCATCATTCCACCCAGCGTTTTCGTAACGTGGGCGAAAGGGCGCGCCGAGCGGGCGGTAACAAATGACAATGCCGTCGTGACCAATGGGCATATCGCCCCCAACGGCAAGCTGCACGCCAACTACGCCGGCAAAGCGCGCTTTGAGCTAGCAGTGCCGCGCGATGTGCAAGCGGAAGTGAAGCATCTGGCGCGCAAC
>JBEIOT010000049.1:0-10223 GCA_040377415.1 Azospirillum sp.
GCAACTGCCATATTTACCTGCATGCACAAGCCGATTCTGCCACCGCGCAAGCCGTGGTGCTGAATGCCAAAATGCGTCGCACCGGCATTTGCGGCGCGCTGGAATCGCTGCTGGTGGATTCGAAGTTCGATACGGAATTGTTGCAGCAGATCGTGCAGCAATTGCTGCAGCAAGGTTGCGAGATCCGTGGCGATGCTGCCGTGCAAAAACTTGATGCGCGGATTGTCGCTGCCAGCGAAGAAGACTGGTCGACGGAATACCTAGCCCCCATTCTTTCAGTGAAGATGGTGGATGGGTTGGACGCTGCCATCGCGCACATCAACCGCTATGGCTCGCATCACACGGATGCCATCATCACCACCAATGACGCAGCTGCACAGCAGTTCGTTCGCGAAGTGGATTCGGCCATCGTGCTCATCAATGCTTCCACCCAATTCGCCGATGGTGGCGAGTTCGGCTTCGGTGCCGAGATCGGTATTGCCACGGGTCGCCTGCATGCACGCGGGCCAGTGGGTGCCGCACAGCTTGTGACCTATAAATATGTTGTGACCACCGATAAAAAGGATGGGGCTATTCGTGCTGGCTAAACCCAGAGTCGGGATCTTGGGCGGTTCGTTCAACCCGGCGCATGCGGGCCATGTGCATATTTCGCTGGAAGCTATCAAACGTATTGGACTCGATGAGATCTGGTGGCTTGTATCGCCGCGCAATCCGCTGAAGAAAGCCGATGACCTGGCCGATTACGAAACACGTCTTAGCTACGCCCGGCAACTCGCCGCATCTTATCCCATTCGCGTACTCGATCTCGAAGCACAGGAGGACCTGCGCTACAGCATCGATACGGTGCGTTACCTGAAGCAGCGTTTCCCGCGCACGCAGTTCGTGTGGCTGATGGGCGCGGACAATCTTGCCGGGTTCCATCGCTGGCGCGCATGGAAAACCATTGCGAAACTGGTGCCGATTGCGGTGCTGGATCGCGCGCCTTATGCGCTCAACGCGCTGCATGGGCGTTTTGCGCAACAGTTCCACACCAACCGCTTATGCCCCTCTGCCGCGCACCAGTTGCCGCTTAAGCAACTGCCCGCATGGGTTTATTTAAGCATACCGCGTCACCCATTATCGGCCACCGCACTGCGGAAAAAACTTGGAAGCAGCGCATTCGTGGTGCATAATTAACGTATCATTCAACGCCAGGAGAGTCCTACGGCACCGACCACAAAACGTGCGAGCAAAAAGCCCAGCACCGCCGCATCCAGCAAAAAGGCCCCGGCTAAGCCAGCCAAGAAAGCCGCTGTCGCGAAAAAACCCAAAAAGCAACCCATCCAACTCAGCTCGTCGGAGCAATGGCGTAATATCGTCACTGGCTCGCTTGATGAGAACAAGGCCGAGGATATCACGGCGCTGAACCTGCATGACAAATGCAGCTTCACCGATTTTATGGTGGTGGCTTCGGGCCGCAGTGCGCGTCACGTTTCGTCACTGGCCGATCACGTGGTCGATGACCTGCGCAAAGCGGGTGGTCATGTGATGTCCGTTGAAGGCAAAGAGACCGGCGACTGGGTGCTGATCGACGCCGGCGATGTGGTCGTGCATATCTTCCGCCCCGAGATCCGCCAGTTCTACAACATCGAAAAAATGTGGGCGATCCCACTCACCAACGCGTAAATGAAAATCATCATCGCGACGGTCGGTAAGGCGAAGAAATCCGCCGAGGCCGAGATGGTGGCGCGCTACCTTAAGCAAACCCGCTGGGACATTACCCTCAAGGAAATTCCCGATGCGCCGGCTTCGCTGCCGAGCGCCGACCGCAAGGCGTGGGAAGCCGCCAAAATCGAAGCGATGCTGGATAGCGACACGCGCCTCATTGCCCTCGACGCGATGGGCGAGCAGCTGACCAGCCCGCAATTCGCGCAGCTCATCAGCAGTGCGCAGAGCCAGTATGCCAAGCGCCTGTTGTTCGCCATCGGCGGGCAGGACGGGCTGGATGCGTCGCTGCTGAGCAAGGCCAAACGCATCGTGGCGTTCGGTATGGCCACGTGGCCGCACCAGCTGGTGCGTGCATTGCTGGCAGAGCAAATTTATCGCGCTTATACCCTGAGTATCGGCCATCCGTACCATAGCGGCCATTGAAATAGTAAGCGCGCGCTAGCGCGCCTTGAAGGGATTAGCCATCCCTTCGCTTCGCTTACCCTTCCCGCTTCGGATAAAACAGGTATATGACTGTTTTATCCGCGCAGCTACGGCGCTACGCAAGACTTGATTATAAAGCGGGTTAAGCTACACCACTTGGCATGAGCCAGAACCGCCCGAAACCTGTTGTGCTTTGCATCCTCGATGGCTGGGGCGAGAGCGATGTGCGCGAGCACAATGCTATCGCGCAGGCGAATACTCCCAACATTGACCGGCTGCGTGCGCATTACCCACGTGGCGTGCTTTCCGCCAGCGAAGGCGATGTGGGCTTGCCCAATGGGCAAATGGGAAATTCCGAAGTCGGCCACATGAATATCGGCGCGGGCCGTATCGTGATGCAGGACCTGCCGCGCATCGACGCGGCCATTGCCGATGGCTCGCTGGCGAAGAATGCACAGCTGGCAACGTTCATTGCTGCACTCAAAAAATCTGGCGGCACGGCGCACCTGATGGGACTGGTCTCCAACGGTGGCGTGCACGCGCACCAAGCGCACATCGCGGCACTTGCCAATGCTATCAGTGCTGCGGGTGTAGCAGTCGCAGTGCATGCATTCCTTGATGGGCGCGACACCGCGCCGCAAAGCGCCAAGGCGTTCGTTGCGCAATTGCAGAGTGACTTGAAAGGCCCGCGCATCGCTACGGTGAGCGGCCGTTATTATGCGATGGATCGCGACAAACGCTGGGAGCGTGTGGAACAGGCTTACCGAACCATCACTGCTGCGCAGGGCGAAAAAGCTGCCGACGCGCAGGCTGCCATTGCGCAAAGTTATGCTGCAGGCAAGCATGATGAGTTCGTGTTGCCCACCACCATCGGCGATTACGCTGGCATGAAGGATGGTGATGGCTTGGTGATGGCGAATTTCCGTGCCGACCGAGCGCGTCAGCTGCTGCATACGCTTATCGATCCGAGCTTCAAGGATTTCGCGCGCACACCAATTCAATTCGCAGCGACGCTGGGCATGGTGGAATATAGCGATGCGTTGAACCCGATGATCCCGGCCATGTTCCCGCAGCAAACGCTGGAAGGCAATCTGGGTGAGTTGGTGGCCACGGCGGGACTGAACCAGCTGCGCATCGCCGAGACCGAGAAATACGCGCATGTCACCTTCTTCTTTAGCGGTGGCCGCGAAGAACCCTATGCCAACGAGGAGCGTATCCTTGTACCGTCGCCGAAGGTGGCGACGTATGATCTTCAGCCCGAAATGTCGGCGCATGAGATGACCGATAAACTGGTCGATGCCATCGCGTCGGGCCGCTTTGATTTTATCGTGGTGAATTATGCCAACACCGACATGGTGGGCCATAGCGGCGACATCAAAGCCGCGATGAAAGCGGTGGAAGCAGTGGATGCTTGCGTGGGCCGCGTGGCGGCGGCGCTGGATGCTACCGGTGGCGCCATGTTCATCACCGCCGACCACGGCAATGCTGAGTGCCTGCATGACGACGATAGCGGCCAGCCGCACACAGCACACACGCTGAACTTTGTGCCCGCTATTGTGGTAGCGAAGGATTACATGAACACCGGTGCCACACTACCGCAGGGTATTTTGGCTGATATTGCACCGACCATGCTGGACCTGCTGGGCCTGCCGAAACCAGCGAGCATGACGGGCCGTTCACTTATCGCACACCTGAGTTCCCGTGCATCGGTCGCTTAGCCTCGCCCTGATGCTGCTTGCAGCACCCGTGCTGGCGCAAGCGCCGGGCGACAAGCTGCAGCGCACGCAGCAAGTATTGCAGCAAAGCAAACAGCAGGAAGCCAAGCTGCAAAAGGAACTCGCTAGCAGTGAATCGGACCTGCGCACCATGCGTTCGCGGGCGACGGACCTTGCTGCCAGCTTACAGAAAACTGAAGCCAGCGCCACGCGCGCGGAACGTGAACTCGGCACCGTGAACAGCGAGCTGACGCAGACCGAAAAAGAATTCGCCGCACGCAAAAAAGAATATGCGCACACGATCGCCAGCCTGCTGCGCATGCGCCAGCTGCCGCCCACGGCCATGTTCAGCAGCAAAGGTTCCACTACGGAGCTGATGCGCACCAGCAGTGTGCTGCAAAACACCAATGACGCGTTGGCCGCCCGAGCCACTGCTTTGCGCAAAGAAGCCGAGCGTTTGAACAGCCTGAAACGACAGGTGGGCGAGCGCAAAAAAGTGGTGGCGCGCGAGCAAGCGACGCTGGGTGAGAAACAAAAACAGCTCGCCAGTGAGCTTTCGACCCGCCAACGCCTGCAACAGAAACTGGCCCGCGACCACACCGCTGCCAAGGCACAGGTGAACAAACTTTCGCGTGAGTCGGCCTCGCTGCAAGAACTCATCGGCAAGCTGGAGCGCGCCCCGCAGATCGCCCGCAAGACCACCCCTGCCCCCGCCGCTTCGCTGGGCAGTGCCCGTGGCCGCGCACAACTGCCGGTAGTGGGCGCCCTGCTTCATGCGTTCGGCGAAAAGCGCAACGCCAACGAGACCTACCGCGGGCTGGTGCTATCGGCCCGCCCGGGTGCCACGGTCGTAGCCCCGTATGCCGGCGAGGTGGTGTTCACCGGGCCCTTCATGAACTATGGCCGCATGGTGCTGCTGAAGCATGGCGACGGATTTATTAGCCTTCTCGCGGGGTTGGGCGATATTTCGGTAGGCCTGAACCAGCAGCTGAACAAGGGTGAGCCTATCGGCATCATGAGTGGGGCGAAACCCAGCCTCTATGTTGAGCTGCGGGAGAAGAGCAAGCCTATTGACCCTTCCACATGGTTCGCTAAGGTGCCTGTGCGCTAGGATTTTCTGGCGCCAACTTTTGCTCACGGATCCCCCATGTTCGCCAAAAAAATCACCCGCTCTGTCACCCTCGCCCTGCTCGCCGGCACCATGCTGGCCAACCCCGCTTTGGCGAAGGAGGCGACACGCAGCGACGAATCGACCTATGAGCTACTGAATCTGTTCGGCGAAGTGTTCGACCGCGTACGCACGGATTATGTCGAAGAAGTCTCGGATCAAAAAATTATCGAGTCGGCGCTCAACGGCATGCTGACCTCGCTCGATCCGCATTCGAGCTACATGAACGCCAAGCAGTTCGATGAGATGAAGGTGCAGACCAAAGGTGAATTTGGCGGTCTTGGCATCGAAGTGACGATGGAGAATGGTTTGGTGAAAGTCATCACCCCCATCGACGATACGCCTGCAGCGAAAGCTGGCGTGAAGACGGGCGATTACATCGCCGAGATCGATGGCGCGCAGGTGATGGGCATGAGCCTGTCGGATGCTGTCGAGAAAATGCGTGGCCGCGTTGGCACGCCGGTGAAGCTCAGCGTGCTGCGCGAGGGCCTGAAAGAACCCCTGAAACTGACGCTGACGCGTGACGTGATCCGCATCAAATCCATTCGCTCGCGCGCAGAGAAAGACGTCGCGTATATCCGCATCACCAGCTTCTCGGAGAATACGGCCGATGCAATGGTCGCGGCATTCGAGAAAGAAAAGAAAGCCATCGGCAAAGACCTCAAAGGCGTTGTGCTCGATCTACGCAACAACCCGGGTGGCTTGCTCGATCAGGCGATCGAAGTGTCCGACGCGTTCCTGCAACGCGGCGAGATCGTGAGCACGCGCTCGCGTAAACCTGAGGAATCGCGCCGCTACAGCGCGGCCGCGGGTGACATCACCAACAACTTGCCTATCGTAGTGCTAATCAACGAAGGTTCGGCTTCGGCATCGGAGATCGTTGCGGGTGCGCTGAAAGATCACAAGCGTGCCGTTGCGCTTGGCACCAAGACCTTCGGTAAAGGCTCGGTGCAGACCGTGATCCCGATCTCGGGCCATGGTGCGATCCGCCTGACCACGGCGCGTTATTACACGCCAGCTGGCACCAGCATCCAGGCCAAAGGCATTACGCCGGATATCGAAGTCGAACAGGCTAAGGTCGAGAAGATCACCAACAATGGTTTCGGTATTTCGGAAGCCACGTTGCGCGGTCACCTGAGCAACGACCAGGATAAAGAGGAAACGCCGACGCTGGTAGTGCCGACCAAGCCGACCGACCTGAAACCGGAACCGCAATCGTTGTCGAAAGATACGCCCGCTGCCGAGGATTACCAGTTGAGCCGTGCGCTTGACCTGATCCGTGCGCTGTCGATCTATCAAGGTACGCTGCAGGCTACACCGGCACCAACGGCGACGCCGGCACCTTTGGCGAAGCCGACATCCATTCCGCCCGCTCCCGCAAAGCCGACCGTTATCCCGCCCGCTCCGGCGAAAAAGTGAGGTAAGCGATGCCCGCCTGGCTGATCCGCCTGCGCCAACGCCTCTCGCGTCCGGTCATCATCTGGGCGGCGGTAACGGCGCTGTTCAGCGTGCTAGTGCTTATCAGTCTGTCGCATCTGGCCGGTGTGCCTGCGCAGGAAACCATGCGGGCCAATAGCGAGCAGCAGCGCGTGATCATCGATCCTGCGACGGGCGTGGTCTCGGGCATGAGCGAGGTGGATTCCAAAGCGACGCCATTCGAAGTGGCCGAGGAAGAAGAAGCGGCTGCACCGACCGACGAAGAGAAGCCCGTTACCACGGAAGAGCCTGAAACGCCGGTCGTAGAGGATTCACCAGTGGACGAGCCGGCAGAAGAGCCGGTGGCAAGCAGCAGCGCGGGGGGTGAAGGATTCATGCCGCTGGCGCTCACGCGCGCCGATCCGCCGACGCCGCTGGTACCGCGCTCGGGCGAAAGCCTGGTTACCGCCCCTGCGCCAGAGATCAGCGAGAAAGTGGAAAATGAATTGCTGCCGATGCGCGGTGAAAAGGATGCGAGTGCCGCCACACTCTACGCCAAAGCCTTCATTCGCAAAGATGCCGAGCAGCGTTTGGTCTCCATCGTGGTCACGGATATTGGCTTCAACGGGGAAGTGCTGACGCAAGCCATCGCCTTGCCCAGCTACGTGACGGCCGGTATTTCGCCGTATGCCGATGTGCCCGCCGACCAGATCGGCGCGCTGCGTAATAAGGGTCACGAAGTGTGGGCGATGCTGCCTGCCATGGGCGCGCGCTATCCGCAGGATGATCCGGGTCCGCTCGGGCTTATCAACGCGCTGACCATCAAGGGTGCGCTCACGCGGCTGCATACGCTGATGGCGAACACGCTGGGCAGTGTTGGTTTTATTTTGCCGCCGGATGAAACCTTCTCGGCGCAGAAGGATCTGTGGCGGGCGGTGTTCGAAGACATTCATGGGCGCGGGCTTTATGTGCTGTCGACGCATGCGACGCGCGAAGCCAAGGCGCTGACGCCGGACAAGAAGCAGCAAGAATCCATTCGCCGTGCGGACCTGCTGCTTGATTCAACGCCGGGTGCCGCGTTCGTTCGCAGCAAGCTGGCGAGCATTCGTGACCTTGCGGCCAAGCAACCGACGCTTGTGGTGCTGGTGAGCGCACGCCCGCAATCGCTGACGCTTTTGAAAGAGTGGCTGGATTCCAATCCGCTGGAAGGTGTTGCTACCTTCGCGCCGCTGTCGGCTATTTACGTGCCGTATAAAGAGCCGGTGCAAGCGCCGGAAGCCACCGGTGGTCACGGCGAAGCACCCAAGCCTTCGGAAGGTGGCCATTAATGGGCCAGTACGACCATTTGCCGTATCGCAAGGGTGTGGGCATCATCCTGATTAACCGCGAAGGCCAAGTGTTCGTCGCCAAGCGCATCGACCAGATCGCCGAGGCATGGCAGATGCCGCAGGGCGGTATCGACAAAGGTGAAGAACCGCGCGCCGCCGCCATTCGTGAATTGCAGGAGGAGACTGGCATAACCGGTGCCGAGATCATCGCTGAATCGGCGGCATGGTACAGCTACGATCTGCCGGATGAATTAATTCCGAAAATATGGAGTGGGCAGAATCGCGGGCAGGAACAAAAATGGTTCGTGATGCGCCATCTGGGCCCTGATAGCGCCATCGACATTGCGCAGGAGCATGCGGAATTCTCGGAATGGAAATGGGTGCCGGTGCAGCAATTGCCTGCCGTCATCGTGCCATTCAAGCGCGACTTGTATCAGCAATTGGTCACGGAATTTTCGAAGTACTGCGTGCCTGCTTAGGCGCGGATCATGGTGCTGGCGCCGCCAGCGGTGAACACTTCGATCAGCAACACGTGCGGAATGCGGCCATCGAGAATGTGGGCTTGCTTCACGCCGCTGCGCAATGCGCTCACGCAAGTTTCGACTTTGGGGATCATGCCGCCGGTGATGGTGCCATCGGCCAGCAGCTCGTCAATCTCGCGCGCGTCGATATCGGAGATGAGTTCTTTGTTCTTGGTGAGGATACCGGGAACGTCGGTCAGCATCATCAGCTTGTGCGCTTTCAATGCACTGGCGATAGCGCCTGCGGCAGTATCGGCGTTGATATTGTAGGTCTCGCCATTGGGGCCCATGCCGATGGGGGCGATTACAGGGATGACGCCTGCTTGCGTCATGGCCAATACGACGCCGGCATTGATCTTGGTGGGTTCGCCGACGAAGCCGAGATCAAGCACTTTCTCGATGTTGCTGTCGGGGTCTTTCTTCGTGCGCTTGAGTTTTTCGCACTGGATGAGGTTGCCGTCTTTACCGGAAATACCGATCGCCGTGCCGCCTGCCTGGTTGATGGCAGTAACGATGGCTTTGTTGATGGAACCCGAGAGAACCATTTCCACGATGTCGACGGTGGCTTCGTCGGTAACGCGCAAGCCGTCGATGAAGCTGCTTTGGATTTTCATGCGCTCGAGCATGGCACCGATCTGCGGGCCGCCGCCATGCACCACCACCGGGTTGATGCCGATGGTTTTCAGCATGACGATATCACGCGCGAAGGTTTCGCTGGTGCGCTCGTCGCCCATGGCGTGGCCGCCGTATTTGATGACGAAGGTCTGGCCGGCGAAACGCTGGATGTACGGCAGCGCCTCGCTCACCGTTTTAGCGGTGCGCAGCAGCAGTTCCTTGGTCTTGAGCGATTTAATTTCCATTATACTTTGCCTTCCAAGGCCTCAATAACAGCCTCGCGCAGCGCGTCAATACCGAGTTTCTTATCGGCGCTGGTGCACACGATGCCCGGGTGCGCGGCAGGCTGGCGGCCTGCGGTCTCGAGCGTGCGTGCCAGCACTTTTTCCAGCTCCTCGGGCGTGATCTTGTCGATCTTGGTCAATACGATCTGGAAGCTGACGGCAGCATCATTGAGCAGCTCGAACATTTTGGTGTCGGCTTCCTTGATACCGTGGCGCGAATCGACCAGCATGAAGGCGCGCGCCAGTTGCGAGCGGCCGCGCAGGTAATCGAACACTGCGCCCTGCCACTTGCGGACGTCTTTCTTGGCGGCCTTGGCGTAGCCATAGCCCGGCACATCGACCAGATGCATGACATCTACGAGGTTGAAGAAGTTCAGCTGCTTGGTGGCGCCTGGCGTTTGCGAGGTGCGCGCCAGCTTGCCATTGTTGGTCAGCGCATTGAGCAGGCTGGACTTGCCGACGTTGCTGCGACCGATGAACGCGACTTCGGGAAGCGTGAGCACGGGCAGCTGGTCAAGCGTCGCCACCCCCGCCACAAATTTGACGGGCTTTAAAAACAAAGCCGGCGTCATGAGTACTTCCATTACTTCTTCGCTTTCGGTTTTTTCTTCTTGTGGCCGTGTTTCTTGATGCGCGCCTGAATGTAGGCTTGTTGCGCGATCGAGAGCAGGTTGTTCCACGCCCAGTAAATGACCAGACCTGCCGGGAAGCCCGCGAACAGGAACAGGAAGATGTAGGGCATCCAGTTGATGACGGCAGCCTGCACCGGATCGGTGGGCTTGGGGTTAAGCTTCTGCTGCACCACCATGGTCAAGCACATGATGATGGGCAGGACACCCAGATGCAGGTAGCTACCGATCAGCGGTACCGTGGTGGGATCGTACGGCAGCAGGCCGAACAGATTAAAGAGGTTGGTGGGGTCCGGTGCGCTCAGGTCGTGGATCCAGCCGAAGAATGGCGCGTGACGCATCTCGATGGTGACGAACAGCACTTTGTAGAGCGCGAAGAAGATGGGGATCTGGATCAGGATGGGCAGACAACCCGAC
>JBEIOT010000030.1:0-11916 GCA_040377415.1 Azospirillum sp.
AAATCAACTCTTGGTGTCACATGAAGGCACACTGGCCATCTCGGCTCGGTGTGAACTGACTACAAGAATAGAGCCTATGTATGTCTACTAAACGTATCCTCCTGGTCGAGGACTATCCGGCTAACGTGCTGGTTGCGACCACTCTGCTTGAAGATTTTGGCTACGAATACGACGTTGCCACCAATGCCACCGACGCTATCTCCAAGATCAAATCCGGCAACTTCGATGTTGCGCTGATGGATGTTGAGCTTGGCGACACGATGTGCGGCTACGAAGCCACGCGTCACGTGCGCGAGTGGGAAAAAGGTTCGAGCTCACGCAAGCTTCCCATCATCGCCATGACGGCGCATGCACTAGCGGGCGACCGCGAGAAGTGCCTCAACGCGGGTATGGATGATTACATCAGCAAGCCGTTCGATGCCGATGAGCTGCGCGACAAACTCGCCCAGCACGCGCAGGCCCTCGCCGCTTAATTCCCTACGTAATCTTTACTGGCCAAATCTGTGCAGCTGCGCATACTTGGTCGTATGTTCCGTTGGTTAAAAAAACGCCTGCGCCCGTTCCGCCCGCTCACGCTGGCGTTGCGTCGCCTTATCGCCCATGACGGCATCGAGATCGCAGGCTTCATTGCCTACACCGGTCTTGTGTCGCTGTTCCCGTTCGCCATTTTCCTGTTCGCGCTGGCAGGCTTCATTGGCGATAGCGGTACCGCGCAGGCGGTGATGAATGCTGCGTTCGAGCAATTGCCGCGTGAGGTGGCACGCACGCTTGCGCCCATTATCAGCGATATCTTCAAACAACCGCAACCCGGTCTCATGACACTGGGCATCGTTGGCACCTTGTGGGTCACGAGTTCAGGTGTCGAGGCGTTGCGCATCGGCTGCTCGCGCAGTTGGGAAATTAAAGAGACGCGACCCTTCTGGAAGCGTCGCTTTACCAGCATTATCTTCGTGACCATCGGCGCCATCAGCGCGCTGGCGGCCAATCTCATCATAATCGCGGCACCGTTGGTGCTGGCCCATATCCAAAAACTCGTCGTCATTCCCGAGGCATTCATCATCATCGCCACGGTGCTGCGCATCGGTCTGGCCGCGTGCCTGCTCGCCTGCACGCTGGCGCTGCTTTATCGCTACCTCCCCCGGCGCCCCATCGCCTGGCGCCGCGTTTTCCCCGGTGCGTGGCTTGCGTCGTTCCTGTGGATCACGCTTGCCAGCCTGTTCTCGCTCTACCTCAGCAGCTCGGGCGATTACTCGGTCACCTACGGCTCACTCGGCGGCATCGTCATCACGCTTTTGTTCCTGCATTTTTCCGCCATCATTTTCCTGTTCGGCGTCGAATACTCCGCCGTGATCGCGCAGCGCCGCAGCGCAGCAACGGAAAGGCTTGCCACGCCGCGCCGCGCTGACTAAAAAACCCCCTCGCTCACGCAAGAGGTTCCCCATGGCAAAGATCACTGTTACCACCCCCGTCGTCGAACTCGATGGCGATGAGATGACCCGCATCATCTGGGCGATGATCAAAGAAAAACTCATTTTGCCGTTCCTCAACATCGACTTGAAATATTTCGATCTGGGCATCGAATCGCGCGACGCGACGGACGACAAGATCACCGTCGAAGCAGCCAACGCCATCAAACAATATGGCGTGGGCATTAAATGCGCCACCATCACGCCCGATGAATCGCGCGTGAAAGAATTCAACCTGAAGGCCATGTACAAATCGCCCAACGGCACCATCCGCAACATTCTCGACGGCACGATCTTCCGTGCACCCATCATCTGCAAGAACATCCCGCGCTACGTGCAGGGCTGGAACAAGCCGATCATCGTGGGCCGTCACGCCTTCGGCGATCAATACCGCGCCACGGACCTCGTCATTTCCGAACCGGGCGAACTGAAAATGGTGTTCACGCCCAAGAACGGCGCGCCGCAAGAGCATGTCGTGTTCGATTTCAAAGCCCCCGGCGTGGCCATGGGCATGTACAACCTCGACGCCTCCATCGAAGGTTTCGCACGTGCGTGCTTCAACTATGCGCTTGGCCTTAACATGCCGCTGCTGATGAGCACCAAGAACACCATCCTCAAAAAATACGATGGCCGCTTCAAGGATATTTTCCAAAGCGTGTACGAGAAGGAATTCACCACGCAGTTCACCACTGCCGGCCTGTGGTACGAACATCGCCTGATCGATGATCTCGTCGCCTACGCCATCAAATCCGAAGGCGGCTTCGTGTGGGCCTGCAAGAACTACGACGGCGATGTGCAGTCGGACGTTGTAGCGCAGGGCTTTGGTTCGCTGGGTCTCATGACCAGCGTGCTCATCACGCCCGATGGTAAAACGGTCGAGACCGAAGCGGCACATGGCACGGTCACGCGTCACTTCCGCGAGCACCAGAAGGGCAAGCCGACCAGCACCAACCCCATCGCCAGCATCTTCGCGTGGACGCAGGGCCTGAACTATCGCGCCAAGTTCGATAACAACGACGCACTCGCCGTTTTCTGCAAGCAGCTCGAAGACGCCGTCATCGCCACCGTCGAAGGCGGGCAAATGACGAAGGACTTAGCGTTGCTGGTCGGACCTGAGCAGAAGTTCCTCACCACCGGCGAATTCATCGATGCCGTGGCGACCCGCCTCACCAAATCGCAGGCAAAAGCCGCTTAAAGTACTGATTTTCAGTCGGGTTTTCACGTAACTGTCACACTTCTGGCGGGGTGCGCGGGCTAATGTATCCCCATGGAACCTTCCTTGACCGAGCTTGCCCGCGCCCTTGGCGTCGATGGCCAATCCCCTGAATTCAAGCAGCGTCCCGTCGCGCATGCGCTGGGCAACGCCATGCTGGCATCGCTCACGCGCAACGCGCCCTATGCTGCGCAGGCGCAACTCGGCCAGCAGATGTTGGACGCGATGTTCCCCGAAGACGAAAAACAAGCCGACGCCCGCATGCGCGCAGTGCAGGCGCAATTAGCGGAACTGACCGATCCTGCCGCCCAGCGCGTTGCATGCGACATGTTGGCGCGCTTGGGCCATATGCATCAGATGGCGGGCTTGATCGTGCGCGATCTCGTGCTCGAAGCCGCACCGACGCGCACCACGGCGCAAGCATTCCTCGATGGCAAATTCGGCAGCAACAGCCTGCCCTACATTCATGTCGATGATGCGGTCGCCTCGCTCAACAAGCCGCGACTGGAGCTCACCTTCACCGGCCACCCCACCAACACCAACTGCTTAAGCAGCATGATCGCGCAGCGTGAAATTGGGCAAGCGCTGCATGATTGGCGCAATGGCACCGCGACAGATGTTGCGGTCAAAAAGGCGCTCGATCAATACGCCAATGCACCGCTGCTGCCTGAACGCGCGGGCGCTATGCCCGGCCTCACCGTGCGCGATGAAACGCAAACGATGCTCTACTTCTTAAACAACGCCTACAGCGACATCGACACCGTGTATGCGGGCTATGATCGTGCGCTGGGCGAGAAGTTCCCCGAATACGATCCGTCGAAACTACGGCTTGGCTTGCGCTATCACAGCTGGGGTTCCTCGGCCGATAAGGACGGCAACGCGAATGTGAATGCCGACACCACGCTTTATGCACTCGCCGCGCATTACCAGCAGATCCTGTTGCGCTACCGCGAGGATCTTTCCGCCATCGCCGGGCTGGATGATTGGAAAGAGAAGATCGACCATGCGCAACGCGTTGCCACTGGCGTACAACGCGCGATCGAAGCGCAGCTCGACGAACATGGTTACCTTGAGGAGGCCACCTTCAACGGCCTGCGCGACCAGCTCAGGGAAGTCGTCGCCCCGCTGGACCGCGACGCATTCATCGCCGCGCTGGAACAACAGCCCGCTTCACCCACCGTCACCTCGCTCATTCGCCATGTGCACGGGTTCGGGTTCAGCTTCGGTACGATGGAATACCGCGAGACCTCGGAAGAATTCGAGCGCATCGTGAAGGCGCTCATTCCCGATTATCCGGCCGATGAGCAAGGCCGCCGCGATGCGCTTAGTGCATTGCTCGCCGACCCCGCCAAGCTTGCCGAGTTCCGTGGCCGCTTCGCCGTGCTTGGCAGCAGTGTCGAAGGCAAGCCGTTCAACAAAGAAGATGTCGCCCCCATCGCGTATCACACGCGCAAGCGGCTCGAGCTCGCGCGCGATTTCCCGCAGGCCATCGACAACCATGTGCTGGCCGAATGCCAGGACGCCAGCAACTTGCTCGAACTGTTGCTGCTGCAAAAATCCGTGGCTTCGCCCAACGGCACCGAGCCGCATCTGGGCATCGTGCCGCTGTTCGAAGATAGCGGGCCACTCGAGCGCGCACCGGATGTGCTCAAGGCCGCCTTATCGAACCCGCATTACCGCCACCATGTCGATCAGGTCGCAGCGGTGCAGCATGCGCGCCCCGCGCAACAGATGCAGCTGGCACACAGCGATAACGCGCGCCGCAATGGTCTGCCCGCCGCGCGCGGCCTCATCTATCGCGCGCACCAGCAGCTGCGCGCCGCGATGGCCGACATCAACGCCCATTCCAGCCGTCCGGTCGATCTGCAATTCTATGAAGGTGGCAGCTTGTCCGATCCGTATCGCGGCGGGGTGCGCGCCATTTCGGCGGCCATCAACGAATACGGGCTGCATGATTTTGCCAAGATGACCGTACAGGGCGGCGACCTGCTCAATTACTGCAACCTGCCGGATTCGATGTACCGCTTCAACATGCGCAACATCACCCACAACGCGGCACGGCTGGAGGCGAACACCAGCAAAAGTGTCAGCCGCGAGGAACCGGTGATCAATGCGCTCATCGATACCAAAGACGATTACAAAGCACTGTTCCAAAGCAGTGAGATCAACGATTTCGCCGAAGCCATCGGTTTCGCCGAAGAGACCCGCGCCGGCAACACCAGCTCGCGCGCGGGCGCACGGCCCAATGGTGGCCACGCCAATCCAAAAGTCGATGTGACCAAGGCGCGCACCATCTCCTTCAGCGAAGGATTCCAGCATGCGGGCCTCACGCCCACCTGGGTCGGTAGCAAAACATTGCCTGCCACCCTGCAACAGCACGGCATCGCCAGCGACAGCCCGCGCGCCATGCAGCAATATTACCGCGGCTCGCCCGTGTTCAAGGACACGACCGACCGCATGCTTTACGGCCTCGTGCGCAGCGACATGCCGTATTTGGACGAGCGCAGCGACAGCCACCCCCTGATGAATAGCCGCCTGAAACAGGAATATGGCACCAGCTTTAAGCTGAGCATGGAATCCTACACCGGCAAACCGTTGGCGCATTTCACCAAAGGCCGCGAGCTTTCGCCAAAAGAGCAGCACGACCTGTTGATCGACGAGGTCTATCCGCATGTGAAGGACGTATTCGGCGACCAGGATCGCTTCATGGCCCTTGGCCGGTCGATGAAACGCTGGGCCACTGACGCAGAGCCCAACGATCTCAAGCCGATGTTGATCCATAATGCGCTGGATACGGTGCTGCATGGGCGCATGCCGCTGCTGGATGACCCGACCTACGCCACGCTTTATTGCGACCGTCACGGCATCACCCGTCCGCACGGGCCCGCCAAAGGCGCGCATCTGTCGCTTTAATCCCTAAAACACGTCAGTAGGCGTGCCAGCCTTGAGCGGCGTGAGTTGTCGCGCAGGATGCGCGATCGGCGAATCAACGAGATGGTTTGTTCGCAAAGCGAACAAAGAAAAAGGCCTCCACGGATAAAGTCACCGTGGAGGCCATATTCTTTAGGCGAGGGAGTTAGCCTCGCCCCTCAAGTGTTAGAGTTTACCGAGTTTTTCAGTCAGGACAGGCACCGAGATATAGAGGGTGCTCAAGCCCATGATCACGTAGAGGACCGACATATTGGCGCCAAACAGCGAACCAACCAGGTCAATACCGATACCCGACAGCGCAAAGTGCAGACCGCCGATAACTACGAGGAACAACATCAGAACATGAATAAGTTTCATCAAATGAAACTCCTAACAAACAAGGACCATCATTGGCTGGCGTATGTCCACCCGGACTCTGCGCCGTTCGCCGGTTCTCCCAGCGGGGGTGTCGGCCTCACTTGCCGCCGCCCCATCACCAGCTTGGAAAAATGACCCCTTGCTAGCGACAATCCTTACTTTGGATAGTAGCAAATTTTCACATAAAAAGATTGGGAAATCGTCGCTGCACTGCATCATATGCGTGCAATGCAATAAGTTTTCCCCAGATTTGCTGCATTGCGAAATAAAGCCCCTTCGCGTGGATACACTGCGCATACCGAGCGACGAACTTTTTTCGTTATTCACAGTTGATGAAGAGCGACCTTCTCAAACGCTCCGAAAATAAATCACACGCAGACTCTGTTGCGTTCAGGATTTGCAGCAGCGCGATGAACGGATGCGACGTCATTTATTTCAGTGCTGCACAAAAAATAAACAGCGCGCCGCGAAACATTCGCGACGTTACTTAGTTCGAGTTCGACGAATCGGAAACTAGATGTGGATCGCGCGACCGTCGACGGCGAGCGCGGCTTCTTTAACGGCCTCGTTCAGCGTCGGATGCGCATGGCAGGTACGTGCGATGTCCTCGGACGATGCACCGAACTCCATGGCCACGCAAACCTCGTGGATCATCGTACCCGCGTGCGGCCCAAGGATATGGCAGCCATAGACCTGGTCGGTCTTGGCATCGGCCAGGATCTTCACGAAGCCTTCCGGCGTGCCAGCGCCGCGCGCGCGACTGTTCGCCATGAACGGGAACTTGCCGACCTTGTAGGCGATGCCCGCCTCTTTCAGCTCTTCTTCCGTTTTGCCCACGGTCGCCACTTCCGGCCAGGTGTAGACCACGCCCGGGATCACATCGTAATTCACGTGCGGCTTCTGGCCGGCGATGTGTTCGACCACGAAGATGCCTTCTTCTTCGGCCTTATGCGCCAGCATGGGGCCCACGATCACGTCGCCGATGGCATAGATGCCGGGCACGTTCGTTTGCAAATGCTTGTCGACCTCAACACGGCCCCGGTTATCGAGCTTCACGCCCACTTTATCGAGGCCCAATTTCTCGGTGTAGGGCTTGCGGCCCACGGCCACGAGCACGATGTCGGCCTTCATGGTGGTGGCATTGCCGCCCTTGGCGTCCTCGATGGTGAGGTCCACGCCACCTTTACCCGCTTTCGCGCCGGTGACTTTCTTACCCAGCTCGAATTTGAAGCCCTGCTTCTCGAGCGTTTTCTGGAATTGTTTTGCGACCTCGTTATCGATGCCCGGAGTGATGCGGTCCAGGTATTCGATGACGGTCACTTCGGCGCCAAGACGCGCCCAGACCGAGCCAAGCTCGAGGCCGATCACGCCCGCGCCGATCACGACGAGCTTTTTGGGCACGCTGGTGAGCTCAAGCGCACCGGTGCTGCTGACAATTTGCTTTTCGTCGATCTCGATGCCCGGCAGGCTCACCACATCCGAACCGGTCGCGATGATGATGTTCTTGGCGCCGTATTTCTTGCCGTCGACGGTCACTTCGTTCTTGCCGCTGACACTGCCCCAACCGGCGAGGTAGGTGACCTTGTTCTTCTTGAACAGGCCTTCGATGCCTTTGGTGAAGCTGGTGACGACTTCGGTCTTGCGCGCCATCATCTGCTTTAAGTTCAGTTTGATGCTGCCAAGGTCGATGCCGTGTTTGGCGAACTCATGGTTCGCATCGGCGAATTTCTCGGAGCTCTCCAGCAGTACCTTGGACGGGATGCAGCCAACGTTCAGGCAAGTGCCGCCCAGCGCGCCGCGTTTTTCCACGCAGGCCACTTTCAGGCCCAATTGGCCGGCACGAATTGCGGCCACGTAGCCACCCGGGCCACCACCGATCACGATCACGTCGAAATTCTCAGTCATATCTACCTCGTTTGAAGGCTAATTATGCCGCCCAAGCCCATCATGCAAGCCTTCATCAAACATTCATACGCCGAATAACAGGGTTTCCCTATAGTGATGGGATGAAACCACGCGAAATGGACTTTCCCGAGACCCCGACCGGCAAACAGGTCGCCCATGGGGTGGCACTCGATATGGTGCGCCTTAACCGGGCGCTCGATAGTCTGCGCGCCCTCGCCTACCGCGCCGGCGTGGCACCGCTGTTCACCGACGAAGAGCCGCCCCGCGCCGGTCCGTGGGAAACACGGGAGTACCTCATTTGCGAGTTAGCCGAAGGCGTCGGGCGCATGGATGCCTTGCGCCAGCATCGCACGCTGCCCGCATTGCCCGAAGCGGTACGTGTACGTGCTGAACTGCTCTATCAGGATATTTGCCACCACGGCGCAGCGCTTGAGCAAGCAGGCTTCATCATGCCGCACGAGAATCCGCGTTTCATCGCGGCGCATTACCTCGATACAACGACCGATATGAATGACCTGCGCGAATACTATCAGAAGCCGGAATTCCAGCGTCCGCTACCCGCGATCAATGCACGCGGCGCGGCGATCGAGCCGTTCGGCCGCACGACGGGTAAAGCCTACTAGTTAGTTACCGCTGGAGCGGGCGAAGGTCAGCATGTGCTGCGTGCCCTTCGTGGCCTTGGCCGAGGTGGACAGCGCGATGCTGTAAAGGGGCCCGACCGACGTTTTTACTTCTTTGTAGTAGAAGCTACTGCCGTCTTTGCTGATGGGCTTCTTGGCGGTCACGGTGCCTTTGGCTTCCGCCGCGAACGCATTCACCAGGCCATCATATTCCTTCACCATAGCGCTGGCATCGGCCGCGTGCACATGCAGGCCGCAAATGCCGATGCTGTCATGGGTGATCATCAGGCGCTGTTTGGTTTCCGGCGACACGATCACCCACGCATTGTCTTTCTGCGTGGCCGATACGACCTGTGCGGCAGCTTCGGGTTTCAACTTGTTCGCGATGCCTGCCTTGTTCAGTTTTTCGAGCTCGGCATTCATTTGCGGCAATTTGCCCAGCGAGTTCACGCAGACCTTTGCGAACAGCACCACCGCTTCGCGTGCGTTGTTGGGTGCAATGGCTTTCGGCGCAGCATCCGTCGCCGCGTGGGCGGTGCCCACGAGCAGCAACAACGATGCAAGTGCGGAAAGCTTACGCATGTCTAGAGGCCCAGCAACAGACGGCGTGGATCTTCGACGGCTTTCTTGAGGCCGACGAGGAAGGTCACGGATTCGCGGCCGTCGATGATGCGGTGATCGTAGCTCAGCGCCACGTACATCATCGGGCGGATGACGATCTGGCCGTTGACCACCACAGGGCGCTCTTCGGTCTTGTGCATGCCAAGGATACCCGATTGCGGCGGGTTCACGATCGGCGTGCTCATCAGCGAACCATACACACCACCATTGGACACGGTGAAGGTGCCGCCGGTCATGTCGGCCATGGTCAGCGTGCCGTCCTTCGCCTTCTGCGCAGCAGCGGCGATGTCTTTCTCGATCTGTGCGATGGATTTCTTGTCGCAGTCGCGGATCACCGGAACGACCAGGCCATTCGCGCCGCCAACGGCCACGCCAATATCGTAGAAGTTCTTGTAGATGATCTCATCGCCAGCGATCTCGGCGTTCACCGCCGGGATTGCTTTAAGCGCAGCCACGGCCGCTTTGATGAAGAAGCCCATGAAGCCCAGGCGCACGCCATGGCTTTTCTCGAACTCGTCTTTGTACTCGTTGCGCAGCGCCATGACGTTGGTCATGTCGATCTCGTTGAAGGTGGTGAGGATCGCGGCGGTGTTCTGCGAATCCTTCAGGCGGCGCGCAATGGTCTGGCGCAGCTTGCTCATCTTCACGCGCTCTTCGCGCGGGCCAGCGGCCGGCGCGGCAGCGAGGCCGTCGCCTTCCAGCGCGGTGATGACATCGCCTTTGGTCACGCGGCCATCTTTGCCCGAACCTTCGGTGACTTTCACTTGCGGATTTTCCGCCAGCATTTTGGTGGCAGCGGGGCCGTTCTTGTCAGCCGATGCAGCGGGTGCCGCGGCAGGCGCAGCAGCCGGTGCGGCAGCTTTCGCCGGAGCAGGTGCAGCCGCTGCGGCTTTGGGTTCTTCTTTCTTCGCGGGAGCGGCAGCAGTTTTACCGCCCGCTGCGCCAGCTTCTACTACGCCGAGCTTGGCGCCAACGCCAACGGATGCGCCTTCTTTCACGGCATGTTCTTTCAGCACGCCAGCGGCGGGGCTGGGTACTTCGACGGTCACTTTATCGGTCTCGAGTTCGCACAACGGCTCATCGGCCTTCACCGCGTCGCCGGGTTGTTTGTACCATTTGCTGACGGTCGCTTCCGTAACGGATTCGCCGAGGGTGGGTACGATAATATCAACCATGTTCTTCTCCAGTGCTTTAAGCTTTTTTCTTATTTTTCACGAGGGCGATACTGCCCAGATCCAATGCGGTCGCGATCAGTTCACCCTGCTCGCGCGTGTGCAGCTTCATGTAGCCGGCAGCCGGCGAAGCGGCTTCCTTGCGGCCGATGTAGCGCAGGCGCGTGCTGTGATTGATGCTTTCCATCAGCTCCGCAAAGCGTGGCGCGATGAAGCTCCATGCGCCCATGTTCTGCGGCTCTTCCTGCACCCACACCACTTCGGCGTTGGTGTAGCGTTTCAGCTCCGCACCGATCTCGGCAGCGGGGAACGGGTAGTATTGTTCCACACGAACGATGGCGACATCGTCCTGCTTCTTCTCGCGGCGCGATTCGAGCAGGTCGTAATACACTTTGCCGCTGGTGAAGATGACGCGTTTGATGGCGCTATCTTTGGCGAGTTTGTCGGTCTCGGCGATCACCGGCTTGAAGCTGGTGCCCGGCGCGAAGTCCTTCAGGTCACTGACGCAGAGTTTGTGACGCAACAATGATTTCGGCGACATCACGATGAGCGGCTTGCGGAACTTGCGGCCGATGAGCTGGCGACGCAGCGCATGGAATAGGTTCGCCGGCGTGGTCATGTTCACCACTTGCATGTTGTCGTCACCACAGAGCTGCAGGAAGCGCTCAAGGCGCGCGCTGCTATGCTCGGGGCCCTGGCCTTCGTAGCCATGCGGCAGCAGCATCACGAGACCGCTCATGCGCAGCCACTTAATTTCGCCGGATGCGATGAACTGGTCGATCATGATCTGCGCGCCGTTGGCGAAATCGCCGAACTGTGCTTCCCAGATGGTCAGCGCGTTGGGTTCCGCCAGCGAGTAGCCATATTCAAAACCGAGCACGGCGTACTCCGACAGCGAGCTGTCATGGACTTCGTAGCTTGCTTGGCCTTGCTTGATGTTCTGCAGCGGCGTGTAACGTTCTTCGGTCTCTTGGTCGACCCACACCGAGTTACGGTGCGAGAAGGTGCCGCGCTGCGAATCCTGACCGGTGAGGCGCACTTTGGTGCCTTCAGCGACCAGCGATGCGTATGCAAGCGCTTCGCCCGTGCCCCAATCGATGCCTTCGCCCGCGTCGAACATTTCTTCTTTGCGTTTCAGGATACGCTCGAGCTGGCGGATGATGTTGAACCCCTGCGGGATCGTCGTCAGCGCTTTGCCGTAGGCTTTGAGTTTTTTGGTGTCGACGCCGGTGTCGGGTTGCACGCCAAGGCCTGCTTCCGCACGGCCAAAGCCCGTCCACTTGCCCTCAAGCCAGTTGGCTTTGTTGGGTTTGAAATCCTTGCCTGCGTCGTATTCTTTCAGGAAGTGTGCGTTGAGCGCTTCCATTTCGGCGCCCACTTCGTCTTCCGTCATCACGCCTTCAGCGACCAGACGTTTCGCGTAAACGCGCGCCGGTAATTCTTTTTTGCTGATGACCTTGTACATCAGCGGCTGCGTGTACATCGGCTCATCGCCTTCGTTGTGGCCGTATTTACGGAAGCACACGATATCGACGACGGTGTCGCGCATGAATTCCTGACGGAATTCGGTCGCCAGTTTGCAGGCGAACACGACGGCTTCGGGATCATCACCATTCACATGGAAGATGGGG
>JBEIOT010000089.1:0-7902 GCA_040377415.1 Azospirillum sp.
AGCATCGGGGCCACCGCCACCGTCGCACGCCACTTGCAGGGTGCTCACTTGGATCACTTCATACGTCATAGGATTGGCCTTAGTTTGCGAAGACGAATTTTGGTCCGGCACTATTGGCAGATGGCGTGGCGCTGTCAACCCCTGCGGGGCTGGTAATAGTAACACCATGGCTTTGGCGAACGGCAGGCATGGCTGCATTGTTCGTCATGCTCGCATCCGCCACACGAATGGGGCCGTTACGCGCTTCGGCACGCACGACCATGACTTCCGAAGCACGGCGGTCGACCTGACTCACTTTAATTGACTTCACCCCACGCGTGCTATCGATACGGTTCATGCGCTTGGTCGTCGGTACAACGGCGCTATCGGCCACGCTGAATTGCGGACGGTTCGTCGCTTGGGGTGCAAGGCCCTGATTGGCGCGCGCCGTGGCCACTTTGCTCACGATGCGGTTCCAGCTGGTCTCGATGCGCGCAAGGTACGCATTGCCGTATTTGGGTGTGCGCGAGTGATAGGCACCCGTCGCTTTGATCCAATCACCCAGGTCGTTGTAATTCGTGCGCAGGAATTTCGCGGCATAGGCCACGTTCATCCCGGGGTCGAACGCTTCGTTCAGGTCGCGGAAAGCCTTGGCGTGGTGTTTCAAGTTCACCTGCATGCAACCCACGTCGATGCTGCGCGCCCCGTTGCGCATATGCTGCTGGATACCGGCGATCGCCTCGGCCTTGCTATCATAGTAATAGCCTTTGCCTTCGACGTTCGCCGTCCACGGCCATGGCACGGCCATGCCGAGGCCTTTATGCCAACGACCCGATTCGGTGCTGCTGATGGCAGCGAGTAAATGGTTAGGAATACCCTGCATCTGCTCTTGCACGGGGAAATGCTGCGTGCACAAACGCGCGCCTTCCAGCAGCGGGTCGCGCTGGCCGGTGGCGGCAGTGGCGGTGCCGGCGAGCATCACTATACCAAGCGATGCACGAAGCACTGTGTTATGAAATCCCATCACGTCCTATTCTAGCAATTGCTATGCCGCAAAACAAAGAATTAATGAGGACAACAGCTTATCCACTACGCTATAATGAATGCTGTGATGGTTCAGCCGGTTAAAATAGCTAAAATGCGATCGATCCAGGCTGCCTTCAGCCTGATCGAACTTGCCATCGTGATCACGATCATCGGCCTGCTGATCGGTGGGGTGCTTGCTACCAGCAGCTTCCTCACCGCGGCAAAGAACAAAACGCTGATCAACGAAGGTAAGATGTACATCAATGCCTTCAAACAATTCGAGCAGAAATACGGTGGCGGCAAACCCGGCGATCTCGGCAACGCGACCAGCTACTGGCCCGTTTCGGCCGCCTGCCCCACCACGGGCGCCGCTGGCACCACCTGCAATGGCAACGGCGATGGTTTCGTCGGCTACATCTCGGCGGCACCTGCACCTGCCGAGCACTTTTACGTCTTCCGCCACCTCTCGCTGGCAGGCATGATCCCGGGCAGCTACACCGGCAACAGCAGCGGTTCGGTTACCACGATATACGCGACGATCGGCACGAACATTCCAGCCCTTTCAGTCGAAGGTGTGGGGGGTTATTTCCTCTCTCCCAGCACGGACGGCTATGCTAGCTCTGTCGCTTATTTCCAAGGATTCTACGGCACCCCATTCTTCATTGGCGGCAGCTCAACCAATAGCCTGCCGTATAATAGCTTCCTGACTCCCTCTACCATGCAGGAGATCGACAGCAAATTCGATGATGGCCGTGCCAACACCGGCTGGATCCGCCCCTTCATGAACTACAACAAATGCGTCACCGGGGCAGACTCTGATTATTTTGTCAGCAGCAAGGAACTTGGCTGCACCATCATCTTGCTGAACCCCTAAGCCGGGTTCACGATTTCTTAAGATTTTTTGCCTAGAGTCAAAGTTGGGGGAATGTATCCCCGCCGATCGGTCCATGTAGGATAGAGGGTGCAATGACCATAGCGAACGAAATGCAATTGCTGCTACGCGATTACCGGCTTACCACCGCCGAGATCCTGTACCATTTGCCCGACCATCCTTCGCTGCTGCAAAGCTTTGTCTGGCAGCAGTTGGATCTGGCGCCCAAATTCCCCATCCTCGCCAAATTCCTTGATTTCTGGAACCGCGAGCTCGACGGCAAGATCCACAGCGTGCAGGTGGCGCATGCGGAATTCATCGTTCCGCCGCAGTTCAAGTTCACTCCCGCCTCCCTGCTCGTTCACTAAATACCTCTTTCTAATGCACGCGCTCCACGCTAGAGAGCGCCAATGACCATCGTGAATCTCATGTTAGGCTGCGAACGCGGCGGCTTGGAGCAAGCTGCGGTGGATCATGCCGAAGCACTGGCGCAAGCCGCGCTGCCAACGGTCAACGTGCTGCCACCAGGCAGCTGGGTCGCTCAGGAATTTAATCGCTTAGGTTTGCCGTGGGTGCCGCTGCGCCAGCAAGGCGGTTGGGATATTTTTGCGGCACGGCGTTTGAAAGCCATTGCGCAGAAGGTGGGCGCATCGGCAGTCATTTGCCACGGCAACCGCGCCTTGTCGATCGCGCTACTTTCCGGCGCCCATATGAAGAAGATCGCCGTCGCGCATAATTATAAGACCCGTCGCTTCTGCTGGGCCGATGCAGCACTGGCGGTGACACTTGAAGCCCGCGAGCGCCTTATCGAGAATGGCATGCAAGCGCACCGCGTGCATTACGTGCCAAACATGGTGCGCGTCGACGCACTCCCCGCGCGCCCGATATTTCGTAGCCCACCCGTCATCGGCAGCATGGGTCGCTTCACGGGCAAAAAAGGTTTCGAGATCTACATTGATGCGCTCTCCATCCTCGCACGCCGTGGCATTGAATTTAAGGCCGTTCTTGGCGGGGGCGGACCCGATGAAGGGAAACTTCGCCAGCGCCTTGCCCTGCGCAACCTCACCGAACACGTCAGCATGAACGGTTGGGTCGAGAACAAGAACGACTGGTTCGCCGCACTGGATGTTTTTGTGCTGCCTTCGCACCATGAGCCGTTCGGGATCGTACTGATCGAGGCCATGGCCGCAGGCGTTCCCGTTATTTCGACCGACGCGGTCGGCCCGCGAGAGATCATCCGCCATGGTGAGGACGGCATTTTGTTTCCCGTGGCCGACGCGACCACCCTGGCCGACGCACTGGAAGCCATGCTGTCCGATGCGCAAGCGGCGCGCAATCTAGGCGAACGCGGCCATGCACGTGTGGCAGACCAGTTCAGCCAGGCAGCCATGACACGCCGTCTCAAAGGCGCGCTCGACGCAATCCTCACTGGAAATTGATGCGCGAGGCCCTATGTTAGGGCCATGCATACCGATGCAACACGCGCCGTTCTGGCGATCACGGGGGAAGAGCGCAGCCATTTTCTCCAAGGCATTATCACGCAGGATATCCACCTGCTGCGCGATGGTCGTGGCCTGTTCGCGGCCCTGCTAAGCCCTCAAGGCAAAATTTTGCATGATTTCTTTTTGCTGCAGCATGGCGATAGCATTTTGCTCGATTGCGATGCCAGTCATAAGGACGCACTTATCAAGCGCCTCACCATGTACAAGTTGCGCGCAAAAGTTACCATCTCCGACGCCAGCGACCAATGGCGCGTGGCCTATCGCACACGCGCCACGCATGCGGCCGTCGGTCACGTGACCGATAAAAGAACCTGCCTCGTCATGACCGATCCGCGCGCCGCCGAACTGGGCGAGCGCCTGTATCTTACCGCTGAAGCCGACGAGGCAAAGAACACCGTCAGCGTCGAGGAATATCACCTCCACCGCATGAAGCTTGGCGTCCCCGATGGCGCACGCGATGTGGTGGACGATGTCGCACTCGATGCAGGTTATGACGCACTGGGCGCCGTCAGCTTCACCAAAGGCTGCTTTGTGGGTCAGGAAGTCACCGCCCGCATGCACTATAAAAACATCGCACGCCGTGGATTTTACGTGCTGGAAAGTGAAAGCGGCACCGTGCCCGCCACCGGTTCGCCGGTGAAGGCCGGCGGCATCGCTATCGGCACCGTGCGCGGCAGTATCGGCGGGCTAGGCTTGGCCATGCTGAAGTTCGAAGAAACAGAAGCCGCACTTGAAAGCGGCACCACCCTTGTTGTGGATAATCTTGACGTTTCTGCCCATGCCCCCGCGTGGCTGCAGCCGAAACTGGCGCAGTTCAGGGCTGCACGCGAGAATCAATAAATTTATCTTCGCCACCCCACCGGATTGTATTTGGTGACCCCGCGCCTAAATGGTACTTTAGTGCTAACAAGAAACGCTGGGTAACGACGCATGAAACTCATAAAAACGGTAAGTGATATGTTCACGCGAGACACTCAGGAAACATCCGATATCGCCCTCAGCACGACCGATCTTTCCGGTCCCCACATTCTCGATGTTTCGGCAAGCACCGGCTACCTCACCGGCCAGCTTCTGGTCGCTACGCCCGTGCTCAGCACCGGCTGCTTCCAGAAATCCGTCGTCTATATCTTCAAGCATAACGATGAAGGTGCCATGGGCATCATCATCAACCAGCCGCTTGAGCTCATCAATTACAGCGCGCTGCTGGAAGGCATGGACCTGCCCAAAGAAGCGACCGACCGCGAACTGCCCGTCTATTTCGGCGGCCCTGTCGAGCGTGCGCGCGGCTTCGTACTGCATAGCAACGATTATAACCGCCCCGCCGTGACACTCGCGCGCAACGGCGACCTGGCCGTTACCGCCAGCAGCACCATCCTCACCGATATCATGAATGGCAAAGGCCCAAAGAATGCCGTGCTTTGCGTTGGCTATGCCGGGTGGACCGCCGGTCAGCTCGAAGCCGAGATCGAAGCCAACAGCTGGATCACCGTGCCCGCGACGCACCAGCTGGTCTTCAGCACCGATGACGAGCTGAAATGGGCTACCGCCAGCAAATCGCTGGGCGTCGACATGGCCTTCTTCTCATCGACCGTCGGCCACGCCTAGCCATCCCATAACGGCCACCTATCGACTTGTAATATCGCGTTAATCCGCCATTTCCTGCGGCACTGCAGCACGGTCATCAAACCGTCACATCCACCTGCTAGGCTAAGCGCTTCAACCTCGTCTGTTTTTGCCCTTCCCTTCAGGATTGGCAAGCACGGACGTTTTACCAATGGTGGTGGTTGATGTGTAGGATGAAACCGACCAATGAGCGAGATCATATCAAAACCTCTCTCCTGGAAGCACGACTTCGCTTTCAGCAAGCCATCGACGTTCCCGCTCGTGCATCGCATTGCGATGCTCGTCAGCGTGAGCGTCCTGGCGTTTTTCATCTTTAAGTTCACACCGGGAGGCGAGTTGCTGGGCATTTTTACGTTCAGCGGCGCGCTTTTCGCTGCGTTCGTCATACTGAGCCTGATGCTGGAACGCATTTTGCTCGGCAAAGCCGAAAGAAGCAGTTCAGAAATTATACAGAACTCCCCGCTCGAAAAAGCGCGGCGTTATCTGAACCGCGGTCTCCACAAGCTCTCCACCGAGCAAATTCAAAATTACGGTGGAAGTTGGGGAGAATTCTCTCGCTACATTCGCGCATGGGCGTTCCTGTTTTATACGCTCATCGTGCTCAGCGGCGGGGGTTCGATCGGATTGTTTGCTTACGGTTACTTCCGGTAACCCACAAGCAAGCTTGTCGATTAGGGGTGAGAACTTCGGTTTTCACCCCTAATCACCCTCGAATTATCCCCAATTTCCGTAAAGTTGGCCTTGCTCCAACGCCCCTCGCGCGCTACACACGCGCGCATGAAATCGTTCCAAGATATTATCCTGACGCTGCAGAACTACTGGGCGAAACAGGGCTGTGTGATCCTGCAACCCTATGACATGGAAGTCGGCGCGGGCACGTTCCACCCGGCGACCACCCTGCGCGCACTCGGCCCCAAGCCGTGGAACTGCGCCTATGTGCAGCCCTCGCGCCGCCCGAAAGACGGCCGCTACGGCGAGAACCCCAACCGCCTGCAGCATTATTACCAGTTCCAGGTCATCCTTAAACCCAGCCCCGATAATTTGCAGCAGCTCTATCTCGATTCTCTTGTCGAACTCGGCATCGACCCAAAGAAACACGACATCCGCTTTGTTGAGGATGATTGGGAAAGCCCGACGCTTGGCGCATGGGGCCTCGGCTGGGAAGTCTGGTGCGACGGCATGGAAGTCACCCAGTTCACCTACTTCCAGCAAGTCGGTGGCATCGAATGCTCGCCCATCAGCGGCGAACTCACCTACGGCCTTGAGCGCCTCGCCATGTACATCCAAGGCGTCGAGAACGTGTACGACCTGAAATGGAACGACGCGAAAGACGGCGAAGTACAATTCACCTACGGCGATGTGTTCAAGCAAAGCGAAGTCGAATTCAGCGGCTACAATTTGGAAGCCGCCGACACCACACAGCTTCTCAAACAATTCGAAGAAGCCGAGAAGGAATGCAAATCCCTCCTCGCCTACAGCAACCAACGCTCTGCTTCGCTGGTGCTGCCCGCTTACGATCAATGCATCAAAGCATCGCACCGCTTCAACCTGCTCGACGCACGCGGCGTCATCGGCGTCACCGAACGCGCCGCCTATATCGGCCGCGTTCGCGCCCTCGCCAAAGCCTGCTGCGAAGCATGGGTCCAAAGCCAGCAGGAGGCTGCGTAAATGAAGCTGCGTCTCGCATTACTGCTGAGTGCTTGCACCCTCGCCGCCTGCGGCGATGATCTGCGCCGCGAGTATGTTTACAAGCCCGCTTACTGCCTCGCTTCTGGCCTTGCCGGCGTGAAGGGCAGCGACGAGTGCTTGCCCGAAATGCTGAAAGAAAAAGCCATGGCCGTGGCCGATGCGAAACTGAAAGACGCCACGGCACCCGTGCCGTCGGAACAGTTTGCCGTCTACTACACCGCCGACCAGCGCGCCGCCATCGGCTACGACATCGCGCGCCACCTCTTCACACCCAACAAAGAAGTGACCGAGCAATCCGTCACCATGTCGCTGGAAGCTGCGCGCATCATCGACCCCGCCTCGGCCACCAAAAAGAAATGCGGCCGCCGTGACGCGCGCACCGATCTTATCGCCGCCGTGAGCGCGCAGATCAACGACACCATGATCAACCGCGACACCGCCAACTTCCTCGCCGAACATTACACCGACGTGCAACTCACCGAGCTGTATCGCGTGGCGAAAGAGGGCGGCGCGATGAGCGACGTGAAAGACGATGCGTTCATCCTGCCCGATCCGAAAGATAAAAAGAAGAACGTCAACGTGAAGCCCAAGAACGACCGCAAGCTTGGCGGAATCCTCAGCTTCACCACCAGCCGCGTCGCCAGCGACCTGGTGAAGCAGCGCAACGCAGACATCATCGCCGCGCGCGATGAAGCCATTGCCACCCGCAAACTTGAGGCCTGCCCGCCCAAGCCCGTGGTCGAAGAAGTTCCCGCTGCCGCCGAAACCCCGGTCGAGCAAGCACCCGAAGTGAAAAAAAGAAGGAGTGAGCGAATGATCCTCACCATGATGAAAGGCAAGATCCACCGCGTGCGCTGCACGGGTGCCGATCTCGATTACAACGGCAGCATCACCGTCGACCCGGATTTGCTGGAAGCCGCTGGCATTCTCGAGCACGAACAAGTCGACGTGCTCGACATCACCAACGGCAACCGCCTGACTACCTACGCTATCCGCAGCCAAAAGCGCGGCAGCGGCGAAGTGACCATCAACGGCGCGGCGGCCCATCTGGTGCGCCCGGGCGACTTGCTCATCATCTGCTGCTTTGCGCGCATGAAAGAAAAAGAAGCCAAAAAGCACCAGCCGAAAGTCATTCTGGTCGATGCGAAGAACCGCGTCGCGAAAACGGCGAACAGATCCGTCGGCGGCAAACATGTGCAGCCCAAGCTGGTA
>JBEIOT010000231.1:0-2403 GCA_040377415.1 Azospirillum sp.
CCATGAACGAAGCACTCATCCAAGCCGAGCAAGAAGGCCGCGCCGGCCAGTGCCTGGTGCAAGCCTGCCGCCCGGATGGTAGCGAATGGGGCTGGTTGCTGGCCGACATCAAACCGCCCAGCAAACGCCAACCCGCCGTGATGGTGATGCTGCGCAACGTGACCGAAGCCCACGCGCTCGATGAAGCATTGAAGCAGACCGAGGCCGCCCTTAACGTGGCCGAGCGTGGCCGTTCAGCCTTCCTATCCAGCATGAGCCACGAGCTTCGTACGCCGCTCAACGCCATCATGGGTTTCTCGGAGATGATGAAATCCGGCGTTTTCGGCCCGCTCAACAACGATACGTACCAGAACTACGCGCAGCACATCCACGAATCGGGTCAGCTGCTGCTCAATAAGGTCGACGACCTGCTCAACATCGCCAGCATGGATGCGGGTGAAATGGAGCTCGACGAAGAACCCTGCAACGCGCGCCAGCTCCTCGCCGAAGCGGTCGAGATGCATAGCCATGCCGCATTCGGTAAACGCCAGAACTTGAAGCTCGACTGCACCAGCAGCATCCAGCTCACCGCCGATCGCGCCAAGATGATCTGCGTGCTGTCGCATTTCGTTACCAATGCCATTCGCCATTCGCCCGAAGGCGCCGAGATCACCCTATCGGCCCGCGCCGTGCCGGATGATGGTGTGATCTTCAGCGTGCGCGACCCGGGCGAAGGTATTCCGAGCGAACAGCTTACCACCATTCGCAGCGCCTTGCAGGAAGAGCAGACCTACATGAGCATCGAGCCCGGCGGCATTGGTCTGGGCCTTGCCCTATCGCGCGAGTTGGCAGCCTGTCATGGCGGGCGCATCGTGGTCGATTCCATCCGTCATCGCGGCACCGTAGTGTCGATGATCGTACCCCCTGATCGCGTGTTGGCTGGCATGCCGCAGAAGAAGCGCAGCCGCGGCTAGCTAGGTTTTTAAGTTGTTCGCCGACGGCGCATCCTGCGCCGCAACTTACGCCGCTCAAGGCTGGCGCGCCTACTGGCGCGTTGAGTTGCTAGGATGATTGCTGTATAGGGTTATCCATGGACGACCTACAGACCCGTATTCTTGACGCTGCCCTGCCCGCCATCGCGTTCGATGGCTGGACCATGGGTGCGCTTGAGACCGCCGCCACATCCATCGGCCTCACCCCGTTCGATGTGAAGCGTGCTTTCCCCGGCGGCGTGCTGGAAGCTGTCGACCTGTTCGTGAAACGCGCCGATGAGCAGATGATCGCGGCCCTGCCCGCCGATTATGCCAAACAAAAGATCCGCGAAAAAATAGCCATCGCCGTGATGGTTCGCCTACGCCAGCAACTGCCGCACCGCGAAGCCGTGCGCCGCGCGTTGGCGGTGTATGCCATGCCGTGGAATGCCGCGCATGCGATGCAGCGTACCTACGACACCGTCGACGCCATCTGGCGGGCGGCGGGCGATACGAGCACCGACTATAACTTCTACACCAAGCGCCTCATCCTTTCGAAGGTCTATGCCAGCACCATGACCGTGTGGCTTAACGATAACTCGGCCGACCTTGCCGAGACCGAAGCGTTCCTGCGCCGCCGCATCGAGAACGTGATGCAATTCGAGAAATTCAAAGCCAAAGCGAAAGAAGGCCTCGGTAAGTTCGAGGAATGGCTACCCGCCTCCTTGCGTCGTTAGGCAAATTTCATTACAATCACCGCATGCAACGCGGCTTTTCCCTTGTCGAACTTTCCATCGTGCTGGTCATTCTTGGCCTGCTTACGGGTGGTATTTTGGCGGGACAATCGCTCATTCGCGCGGCAGAACTGCGCAGCGTTACCAGCGACTTCCAGCGTTTCTCTGCGGCGATCAACACATTCCGCGATAAATATTTCGCCATTCCCGGCGACATGAACAGCGCCACCAAGTTCTGGGGTTTCGCGGATGCTGGGGACGGCATCGGCGCCGATTGCGGCGATATTGAAAGCACGACGGCCACGACCTGCAATGGCAATGGCGATGGCGGCATAAATAATGATCGGACAGTATCCAACAACGTGTGGGAAAAATTGCGCATATGGCAGCACATGGCTAATGCTGGTCTTATCGAAGGCAGCTATACGGGAGCGCCTAATAGCAGCGTCTTATCCGTACCCGGCGTTGCAGTGCCCCGCTCGCGCATCAGCAACGGTGGCTACGAGGCTACAAGTATCGGTTTCGCAGGCTCGGCTTCCAACTTTTATCGCATCACCAGCGGCAATCTTATCAAGCTTGGCACGATGAGCGCCGGCACCGGCATGAACAACGCCATCCTGACCGCTTCTGAGGCATGGAATCTCGATACCAAGACCGATGATGGACTTTCCGACAACGGAAAATTCCTCGCCTTGGATGGCTCGGATGTTGGCGGCTGC
>JBEIOT010000096.1:0-7350 GCA_040377415.1 Azospirillum sp.
AATAGCGCTCCGTACTGCACCGTGGTCTTCCACGAGGCCGCCGTGGCGCTTACAAAGATCACGATGCCCGCCACGTAAAGTACGTAGAACAGGATCGCAGCCGTGATGTTGGGGTTTTTGGTAAGCAGCTGGCCGACCTGGTCATTGAAGTAATCTTTCGCAAGCACACGCAGGAATAGCATGTCCAGCGGGATCATGGTGAGCAGTGTGGCCACGTAGAGAGCAATATAGCGTTTCATAAAAAAACTCCTGATTTCGGGCATGCCGCCACATCAAGGATGAGATTGCAAGTAGGAATCAGCGTGTTGGCACCGCCACGGATGGATCACGAGGCGGGGCTGCCATGGAGCGGTCCGGCACATACAAGCTGCGCGCCACTTGTGCAAAATGCTGGCCCAGGAACTTATTCGCTGCTGCGATGGCCGGATTTTCCATGTACTGGGCCTGCATGTCGCCCATGCGGAACATCCACATTGCGAACCCATCGGCAGGATCGATGCCGGCAGCTTTCGCGAAACGCGCGGATTGATCGTGCATAAGCTGTTTGTAATGCGCGGTATTCATACCATCGGCGGCGTGGAAAAGTTCATGCGCCACGGCGTGCAGCGGATCAAACGGAGCGCGACCCTGTGCCGTGGGGTAATATTGCCCCACGATCTGCGAGAGGCTGAAGGTGAGGGTGCCCGTTGTGCTGCTGAACTCGTTGCGCGCTCCATCGGCGATGCGCAGCATCGCGGGCGCGCCTGATTGTTCATGTCGCGCTTGTTGATTGGCAATGGCCTGCCGCAGCAGTTGGCGGCCCTGCGGCACTGATGCGATCTGATCCAGCGTCTGGCTAACGATGCGCTGGATGTTCGCATCGGCGATGTCGATGGCAATATGGTCGCGCCAGTCAATCAACGCATCGCTGGCCGAAGGGTCAAGAATCGGGCGCGCGGCAATCGTCTCCGGCGTGTGGGTGCGGAAAGATTCGGGGCTCAACTGACTGCCAACAGGAAAAAGCATGGGCGCAGAGTAAGCGGTGGCGTCGCGCACGGCCAATGAAGCTTCTGTGACAGACCATGTTGCACCGCACTACAACCCACGGGAATCGGGGCGATTTTGGCTTGTGCTTCGTGGGTTTAGGGTTACAAAGGCAACTTCTTTTCATGACCCATCCTAAGGATCCTCATGGCTCGCACTGCCGCAAAGAAAAAAGCCCCCGCCAAGGTGGCCAAAAAAGCTCCAGCCAAGCTGGTGAAAAAGCCTGCTGCTAAACCCGTCGCTAAGAAGGCCGCACCGGCCCCCGCGAAGAAATCCGCACCCGCGCCGATCGGCCATAACAGTCCGCTGCCAAAACTGCCGAAAGAGAAGCTGCTGGCGATGTACGAGGAAATGCTCCTCATCCGCCGCTTCGAGGAAAAAGCCGGCCAGCTTTACGGCATGGGCCTCATCGGTGGTTTCTGCCACCTTTATATCGGGCAGGAAGCAGTCGTTACCGGCATCCAAGCCAACGCCATCAAGGGCGATGCGGTCATCACCACCTATCGCGACCACGCGCACATGATCGCGTGCGGCATGGACCCTAAAGGCATCATGGCCGAGCTGACGGGCCGCACCGGTGGCTTCAGCCGCGGCAAGGGCGGCAGCATGCACATGTTCTCCGTCGAGAAGAACTTCTACGGCGGCCACGGCATCGTCGGCGCCAACGTGCCCCTTGGCACCGGCCTGGCCTTCGCTCAAAAATACAAAGGCACCAACAACCTCACCATGGTTTACTTTGGTGACGGCGCGGCCAACCAGGGCCAGGTGTACGAAGCCTTCAACATGGCCTCGCTGTGGCAGTTGCCGGTGATCTACGTGATCGAGAACAACGAATACGCCATGGGCACCAGCACCAAACGCCACGCGGCAGACACGCATCTCTACAAGCGTGGCGAAGCATTCGGCATCCCGGGCGTGCAGCTCAACGGCATGAGCGTGCTGGAAATGCACGAAGGCGCCCGCAAAGCCGTGGAACATGTACGCAGCGGCAAAGGCCCCATTTTGCTTGAGGTAAAGACCTACCGCTATCGCGGTCACTCGATGAGCGACCCGGCGAAATACCGCAGCAAGGAAGAGGTCGAGGATTACAAAGAGAACCGCGACCCCATCACCACCTTCCGTAAATATCTTGATGCCAACAAGATCGGCGGCGATGCTGATTTCAAAGCCATTGAAGAGCGCGTGAAGGTTGCCGTGAAAGGCGCCGAAGACTTCGCCAAAGAATCACCCGAGCCGGATGTGACTGAACTCTGGACGGATATTTTGAGCAAGTAATGAAACTGACCGACCTTACAAACCCAGAAGTGTTGGAGACCCTCATCGGTCCTGCAACGGTCGCGGGGTTAAGCCAACGCTCTCCTGACATCGTGAGTAAGCTGCAGCTGCAGCTGAATGCAATGGTCGAGTCGGGAGATCTGAAAGGCTACGAGAACGGTCTGGCATTCGTTGTGGCCGTGCGCGATGCGCTGAAGCAAATGCCGTCGCTCAGCACAAAGCCGAGCGATAATGATGCCCTGAACATGGCCACGTGCCTCATTGACCTGAAACTGAAATTCGATCGCCCGGCGCAAGCCGCTGGCACCCAACGAGGAGCTTAAACTATGCCCACCCAAACCGTACGTGAAGCACTGCGTGACGCCATGGCCGAAGAAATGCGCCGCGATGGCGACGTGTTCGTCATGGGCGAAGAAGTCGCCGAATACCAGGGTGCGTACAAAGTAACGCAGAACCTACTGCAAGAATTCGGTGACAAACGCGTCATCGATACGCCCATCACCGAGCACGGTTTTGCCGGTCTCGCCGTTGGTGCAGCGTTTGCTGGGTTGAAACCCGTCGTGGAATTCATGACGTGGAACTTCGCCATGCAGGCCATCGACCAAATTCTCAACTCTGCCGCCAAAACGCTCTACATGTCCGGTGGCCAGGTAAAATCCCCCATGGTCTTCCGCGGCCCCAACGGTGCCGCAAGCCGCGTCGGCGCGCAGCACAGCCAGTGCTACGCCAGCTGGTATGCACATTGCCCGGGACTGAAAGTCGTCGCGCCGTATGACGCAGCGGATGCGAAAGGCCTGCTGAAAAGCGCCATACGCGACCCGAACCCCGTTATCTTCCTCGAGAACGAAATTACCTATGGCTGGAGCTTCGAAGTCCCCGAAGGCGAACATCTCGTGCCCATCGGTAAAGCACTCGTGCGCCGCCCGGCACCGATGTCACCATCGTCGCCTTCAGCATCTGCGTGAAGCACGCGCTCGACGCGGCTGAAAAATTGGCTGCCGAAGGCATCAGCGCCGAGGTCATTGACCTGCGCACGCTGCGCCCGCTCGACAAACAAGCCATCATCGATTCCGTGCGCAAAACGCACCGCCTCATTTCGGTGGAAGAGGGCTGGCCGGTGGCCGGTATCGGTTCCGAGATCGCGGCCATCGCGATGGAAGAACTGTTCGACGAACTGGACGCCCCCATGGTGCGCGTCACCGGCAAAGATGTGCCACTGCCGTATGCCGCCAATCTCGAGAAACTCGCCTTGCCGACGCCTGACGATATCGTGGATGCCGCCCGTGGCATCTGCCAACACGCCTACGCTGCTTAAAGGAACGCCATGAAAAAGATCCTCCCCGCACTTGCCCTCGTCGCCGTTATCGGTGCTGCTTACACGCTCAGCGGTGAACGCACCGTGGCGCAGACCGAGCTAAAAGCTTTGCGCACCATCAACGTCAGCGGCATGGCCGAGCGTAAGATCGTGCCGAACGAAGCGCATCTGCGCGTCAACCTGAACTCAATGAACATGAAAATGGCCGAAGCCAAGACCGAGCATGATGCGAAGCTGAAGAAGCTGCTCGCCATCACCGCCGAGGCAGGCATCGACGAGCGCAAAGTACGCACCGAGAGCAGCAGCATCCAACCCATTTATGATTACGTGCATGATCCCAAGACCAGCCAGAGCACGCGCATCTTCAAAGGCTATCGCGTACAAACGCAGCTGGATGTAACCGTGGGCGACACTGCCAAGCTTGGCGACATCATGGACAAAATTACCGAAGCGGGTTTTGAACAAGGCGCCAACACGGAATGGGGCGACCTGCTTAGCCTGAACTACCAAATTGCTGATCCCGATAAGCAGCGCGATGAGCTGCTCGCCGAAGCCATCACCAACGCCCGTGCTAAGGCCGAGCGCATGGCAAAAGACGCCAATGCCGAGGTAGCGCAAGTGTACCAGATCAACGAAGGCAATGTGCCGAGCTTCCACCCGCCGGTTCCGATGCCGATGGTGATGATGGCCAAATCGGCTGACATGGCCGCTGGCCGCGAAGCTGCTTATGCACCGCCCGCTGGCGAACAGAACGTACAAGCGACCGTCAACGTCGTATTCGAATTGAAGTAGAGGACGAAAGCAATGCCCATCGAAATTACCATGCCCGCACTTTCGCCGACCATGACGGAAGGCAACCTCGCCACCTGGAAGAAGAAGGAAGGCGATAAAGTAAAAGCAGGCGACGTCATCGCCGAGATCGAGACCGACAAAGCGACCATGGAAGTGGAAGCGGTCGATGAAGGTACCATCGGCAAGATCGTCGTGGCGGCTGGCACCGAAGGTGTGAAAGTGAATCAGGTCATCGCCCTGCTACTGGAAGACGGCGAAGACAAAAAAGCACTCGACGCATGGAAGCCCAAAGAAGCGCCGAAAGCCGAAACCAAGGCCGAAGCAGCACCCGCTGCCGCGGCGGCGCCCACATCGGCACCCACCGCTGCACCGGCAGCACCCGTTGCGCGTATGGCGCCCGCTGCCCCCGTTGCCGCTGCCCCGCGCACCGCGCCGCTAAGCGCTGACCGCGTGGCCGCTAGCCCGCTGGCACGCCGCATCGCCGGCCAAAAGGGCATCGACCTTACCCGCATCATCGGCACCGGCCCCAATGGCCGCATCACCAAAGAAGATGTTGAACGTGGCGGTGCAGGCAGCGGTGGCGCTGTCGTGCGCAATCCGGTCGAAGCTGTGCAGATCCCCAACAACAACATGCGCAAGGTCATCGCGCGCCGCTTGCAGGAATCCAAGCAAGTGGTGCCGCACTTCTATCTCAGCATCGACGTTGAGATCGACGCGTTGCTCGAAGCCCGCGCGCAACTCAACAAGCACGCCGAAGCCCAAGGCAAGGACGGCAAGCCCGCCTACAAACTGTCGGTGAACGACATGGTCATCAAAGCGTCGGCACTGGCGCTGCGCGATAGGCCCAACTGCAACGTCAGCTGGTACGACGATGCGATCCTGCAATATAATAACGTGGATGTTTCGGTGGCCGTATCAACCGATGGCGGCCTCATCACCCCCATCATCCGCAACGCCGACCAGAAATCGCTTCCCGCGATCAGCCGTGAAATGAAAGACCTTGCTGCGCGCGCGAGAGAGAACAAGCTCAAGCCCGAAGAATTCCAGGGCGGCGGCTTCAGCATTTCCAACCTCGGCATGTTCGGCGTCAAAACCTTCCAGGCCATCATCAACCCGCCGCAAGCGTGCATCCTCGCCGTCGGCGCGGGCGAACAAGTACTGAAACTGCGCGACGGGCAGGGCGTTGCCGTCAACGTCATGAGCCTCACCTTGTCGGTCGATCACCGCGCGGTGGATGGCGCATTGGGCGCGGAATACCTGCAAGCATTGAAGCGTTACATTGAACAACCTGTCTTGATGTTCGTGTAATACCATGGCCCAGAAGATCTGCACCGCGTGCGGGTACGAGGGCCGGGGCAAAGCGGGCGAGCGCGGCAGCGGGGCAGGGCTGAAACTGCTAAGCATGCTGCTGATGCTTCCGCTCTATAGCTTCTCGCGCATTTTCGGTGGTCGCAGCGGCAAGATATGCCCCCACTGCAAACTGCCGGCGATGGTGAAGTTGAACAGCGATGCGGGTCAGTTAGCCCGGCAACGCATCGACATCGAACTGGGTTTCATCAAGCCCAAAACGATGGAACAGGATAAACGCGAAAGCTTCGGCGCCGAACGGCCTGCAGCCCGCATCGAAAAATCGGTCGACCCCGACCAATGGTAGGAGAAGAAAATGGCTGAACAATTTGACGTAGTAGTGATCGGCGGCGGCCCGGGCGGTTATGTGGCAGCTATTCGCGCCAGCCAGCTTGGTAAAAAAGTGGCGCTGGTCGAGCGCGAGCATCTGGGCGGTATCTGCCTCAACTGGGGCTGCATCCCGACGAAAGCGCTGTTGCGCTCGGCGGAGGTGTATCACCTCATCCAGCACTCAGAGGATTACGGCATCACCGTGAAAGATGCGAAGTTCGACGCCAGCAAGATCGTCGCGCGGTCGCGCGGCGTGGCCGAGCAAATGAAAAAAGGCATCGGCTTCCTGATGAAGAAACATAAAGTAACCGTGTTCGAAGGCACCGGCACGCTGGCCGGTAAAGGCAAAGTGGCCGTGAAGGACAAGGACGGCAAGAAGACCGAGCTGGAAGGCAAAGCCATCATCCTCGCCACCGGCGCGCGCGCTCGCAACCTGCCGGGCCTTGAGAGCGACGGCAAACTGGTCTGGAGCTATCGCGAAGCGATGGTGCCGCCTGCCATGCCAAAATCGCTGCTGGTGATGGGCTCCGGCGCCATCGGCATCGAGTTCGCGAGCTTCTACAACACGCTCGGCGTCGATGTCACCGTGGTCGAAATGATGGACCGCGTCATGCCGGTCGAGGACGAAGAAATTAGCAAATTCGCCCAGAAATCGTTCGAGAAACAGGGCATGAAGATCATCACCAACGCCGTGGTGAAAGAACTCAAAAAAGGTAAAGACAACGTCACCGCCACCATCGAAACCAAAGACGGCAAAAAAGAGACCATCACTGTCGATCGCGTTATCTCGGCTGTTGGCATCGTTGCCAACATCGAAGGCCTCGGCCTTGAGGGCACCAAAATTAAGGTCGAGCATGGCCGCATCATGGTCGACAGCAACTGCGAAACGCACGAGAAGGGCGTTTACGCCATCGGCGATATCACCGGTGCACCGTGGCTGGCGCACAAAGCAAGCCACGAAGGCACCATTGCGGCTGAGCACATCGTGGGCGGCCATCCGCACGCCATGAAGCGCGAGAACATCCCGGGCTGCACTTACTGCAACCCGCAGGTCGCTTCCGTTGGTCTTACCGAGAAAGCCGCCAAGGAAAAAGGCTACGAACTGAAGATCGGCCGCTTCCCGTTCATGGGCAACGGCAAGGCCGTAGCGCTGGGCGAGCCGGAAGGCTTGGTAAAAACCATCTTCGACGCCAAGACCGGCGAACTACTCGGCGCGCACCTCGTGGGTGCCGAAGTGACCGAGCTGGTGCAAGGTTTCGTCATCGGCA
>JBEIOT010000159.1:0-4768 GCA_040377415.1 Azospirillum sp.
CGACTTCGCCGGTGCGTTGGAGCGGTGCGCGATCGGCAAGGCGTGCGAACAGTTCGGGCGTATCGTTCGCGTTGGGCAATGTGGGGGCAAGGGCGATGAGGTTGACCCGCGCGCGCGGCGCGCAGGCGGCGGCCAGCACATCAAGCGCACCCGTCCACGCATGCTTGCTGATAGCATAGGTGAAGAATTCGGGGCTAACGCTCCAGCCCATGACGCCATCACCGAGGATGGTGACGCTACCCTTCGCATCACGCGGCAATTGTTTCATGAAGCCTTGGGTGAGTTGCAGCGGCGCGGTGAAGTTCACCTGCAGCTGCGTGTGCAATGTGGCGCTGGTCATGCTGGCCAGCGTGTCGCGCTCGAACATGGCAGCGTTGTGCACCAGTGCGGTGACGGGCGGCAGGCTTTTGAAGAAATCACCTAATGACGCCGCGTCGCGCAGATCGGCTTGTTTGAGTGTGACGCTCACGCCGTAGTTTTTCTTCAGCTCTGTCGCTAATACTTCTGCTTCATCGGCGGCGCGGTGGTAGTGCAGCACGAGGTTCCAGCCGAGCGACGCGGCATGCGTCGCCAGCGCGGCGCCAATGCGTTTCGCGCCGCCGGTGATGAGCAAAGTTTTTTCGTTGTCATTCATGGCTGGGCGCAGGCATAACAGATGCATGCATTCAACGCCACTACCCGATCTTGTCATTCTGCTTGCCGCCGCGGTCGGTATCGTTGCCGCCTTCCGTGCGCTAAAACTAAGCCCCGTACTTGGCTACCTCGTTGCGGGCGCGGTCATCGGCCCCAAAGGGTTCGGTGTCATCCAAGATATGGACACCACGTCCGCGATCGCCGAATTCGGCATCGTGTTCCTGCTGTTCATGATCGGATTGGAGCTTTCGTTCGACCGCCTGAAAGCCATGCGCAAAAAAGTATTCGGCATCGGTTCGGCGCAAGTGCTGGTGACCGGCGCGCTATTCGCCGCAATGGCGATGTTCATGGGTCAGTCGATGCATACGGCCATCATCATCGGCGGTGGTTTGGCGTTATCGTCCACCGCGCTGGTACTGCAAGTGTTGCAACAGCAAAAAGAGCTGGCGAGCCAAACAGGCCGCCTGTCGTTGGCGATCCTAATTCTGCAGGATCTGGCGGTGCTACCGTTGCTCGTTCTCGTGCCCGCCATCGCTGTGGGCGAAACATCGCTCGGCGAAACGCTGGGACTTTCAGCATTGCGCGCGGTCGTTACGCTCGGCGGCATCGTCATCATCGGTCGCTTGCTGTTGCGTCCACTATTCCGCGCCATCGCGCAGCTCGACATTCATGAACTGTTCGTCGCGGTGACATTGCTGGTGGTGCTGGGGCTTGCTTGGCTTACCGAATCGGTAGGACTTTCCATGGCGCTGGGTGCGTTCGTCGCGGGCCTGCTCATCGCCGAAACAGAATACCAGCATCAGGTGGAAGCCGACGTGCTGCCGTACAAATCATTGCTGATGGGCCTGTTCTTCATGACCGTCGGCATGAAGATCGACGGCAACTTCATTCTTGAGCATGCGCAGGTGATCCTGCTCGGCGCGGTCGCGCTTATCGGCATGAAAAGCGCGGTGCTTTATTGCGTACTTCGCTTATTCAAGTACAGCAAGCGCACGGCGGCGCACACGGCGCTGTTGCTGGCACAAGGCGGCGAGTTCGGATTCATCCTGTTCGGGTTGGCCGACCAGCTTGAAGTATTGCCCGGCGTGCTAAGCAAACAGCTGCTGCTCATCATCACCCTGACCATGGCGGCGACCCCGTTGCTCGACATGCTCGGCGTGCAGTTCGAGAAGCGCTGGTGGAAGCGCGTGCGCGCCAACCCCGAACAGCTGGCACAGGAATCGGAAGACCTCTCGGGCCACATCGTCATCGCGGGCTATGGCCGCATGGGTCGCCTGATGGCGGACTTCCTCGCCAGCGAGAAAATTCCGTTCATTGGTCTGGATACCAATCCACGCGAAGTGGCGGCGGGCCGCAAGCGCCACCACCCGGTTTATTACGGCAACGCGGCCCAGCCCGACCTGCTGGCCACGGTGGGCATCGCCCGCGCGCAGGCACTCATCGTCACCCTGCACGATCCCATTGCCGCGACCACGCTGACCCAGCTGGTGCGCGCGGCCTATCCTGACCTGCCAGTACTGGTGCGCGCCCATGACCGCGACCACCAGCTGAAGCTGCAGAAGCTGGGCGCGACCTTCACCGTGCCTGAGCTTGAGGTTTCCGGTAAGCGCATGATGGCGCAGCTGCTAAGCGCCTTGGGCCGCCCGGAAGAAGATATCCGCCGCGTCATGAGCACCCTGCCTATCTAGCGCTGGACGAAGCTGGCGGAACTGCTATCAGTTGCCCCCATGAAACTCATCGCAGGCAATTCCAACCAACCGCTCGCCCAGGCCATGGCCGACTATCTCGGCGTGAAGCTGACCGAAGCCACCATCCGCCGTTTCAGCGACGGCGAAATTTTTGTCGAAGTGCAAGAGAACGTGCGCGGTGAAGATGTTTTCCTCGTGCAGTCGACCAGTTATCCGGCCAACGAACACATCATGGAAACGCTCATCACACTGGATGCGCTGCGCCGCGCCTCGTCGGCCCGCGTCACCGCCGTAATTCCTTATTTCGGCTACGCGCGCCAAGATCGCAAACCCGGTCCGCGCACGCCCATCACGGCGAAACTGGTTGCCAACCTCATCACCGAAGCGGGTGCGGATCGCGTGCTCACCATCGATCTGCATGCCGGCCAGATCCAAGGCTTCTTCGATATTCCGGTGGACCATCTCTACGCGCGTCCCGTCATCGTCGAGGACATCAAGAAACAGTATAAAGACCTCTCAAGTGTGACCGTGGTTTCACCCGACGTGGGGGGCGTGGTACGTGCGCGCTCGCTCGCGGGTAAACTCGGCGTCGACCTTGCCATTGTCGACAAGCGCCGCGAGAAAGCGAATCAGTCGGAAGTCATGAACATCATCGGTGAAGTGAAAGGCCGCGACTGCGTGCTGTTCGACGACATCGTGGACACTGCGGGCACACTCTGCAACGCGGCGGAAGCATTGATGAAAGAGGGCGCTAAGTCGGTCAGCGCCTATGTGACCCACGGCGTGCTCTCGGGCCCGGCCATGGAGCGCATCGGCAATTCGAAGCTGAAAGAAATGATCGTTTCGGACACCATCGCCCTTCCCGAAAAACGTGCAAAAAATCTGCGGGTTATCTCGGTCGCGCCGTTATTGGCCGAGGCCGTGCGCCGTATCGCCGACGAGAGCTCGGTCTCTAGCTTATTCGATTAGTGCGTTATTAGCGTACTACCATGGCGGGCAGCGGCCCGCGACCATGTCTTCCATGTAGTCGTCAATATCGTACCCCGGGTTCGCTGCGAAGTAGGCGGTGGACCTGGCACCTTCGTCCTCATCCATACCCTGGTAGTTAGGAAGCACACTGGCTGGCAGATGCGTCAGGTAGCTGGCCCAGCCACCGATACCTTTCGATGCGTCGTAATCATAATGAAGTGGCGCAAGACCCCCGCCGTGGAAGCTGTTGCGGACCGGCACTGAGCAAAGGTTGCAGCGCACCTGTGCTTTCATGCGAATGACATACGGATCGTTACGGTTGGATGCTGGACCAGAATAATAGACGACGTCGGCCCTGCCGCCCGTGCCATCGACGTGGTTAGTGATCGGCATGCTGGTATTGAGGGGCGGTTTGGGGCGAGAGCTGTAGCCTTGGGACTGCTTATTTGTAATGCAGCGCGTGCCAGTAGGCATCTTGTCGTAGATCTGCCCATGACCAAGGATCGTGCCCGTGCACATGGAGCTGCCAACACTGTACCACGTTTTGCCGGGTTGGTATGGCGACGACTGGTTCGACATAAGGTAGACCACATCGTAGTCGGGCGGGCATGACGGCGGCGGCGTCGGTGTTGGCGTCGGGGCTGGCGGCGTTGGGGGCGGAGTCGGTGTTGGTGTTGGGGTCGGAGTCGGCGTCGGTGTTGGTGCCGGCGGCGTTGGCGGCGGTGTCGGCGTCGGGTCACAATTGCCGTCCCTAGGAATAGGGCTGCCAGCGAGGATGGTGCCGGCGGCACATACCGGCTGCTGACAGCAGCGTCTGAGCAACTCCGACGGTAGTGTCGAGAGCGTGGGATCATGCCATGCCAAGGGGTTGGTCGGGCAACGACTAGGCGGCGGGCAGTGGCAGGGAGCTTGGTAGTTCTCGCCTTTGCTCGTGTCCCACATGACAGCGCGGTCGGGTGTACAAGCAGCGGGAATTGACGGCCAAGTAACAGCTTTTGCTGAATTAATTGGCAAAACGACGATGCTTATCAAAAGGGCTAAAAAGAATGACGGCCACGATAAGGATGTCTGATCCATCACCGGATGATACGATATATAAATGAAAAAACCATTAATTTTGGGAACACCCTTTCAGGGCTAAATCACTGTAATGCCCGTATTCGGTTGACAAAAACAGGGGTCACCCCTACACAGCCGCTCCCCGCACAGACATTGGGTTTGCGCGGCGACTAAGCAACCAGCAGGGTGGGATCGTCCCATCGGGCCACTAAAGGAGTCAACCATGGCAATGAAAGCCGCAGTAGAATTTAAAGCAGAGACCCGTGATATCATCGGCACCGGTTCGGCACGCGCCGCCCGCCGCAGCGGTTCTACCCCCATCAACCTGTACGCCAAAGGCGAGAAGAACCAGGCGCTGAGCGTTGAGACCCGTCTCATCAGCAACGAATATTTCCGTGGTGGCTTCATGAACAAGATCG
>JBEIOT010000032.1:0-11859 GCA_040377415.1 Azospirillum sp.
CCCGGCTGCCACAGATACTGGTTGGTGGTCGCTTCCTTCAGCAAGCGAACCGCCTGCAAAGTGCTGCGATGCATAAGGAACGTCGCGTTCTTGGAATATTCATCCTTCAGCGCATAGAACAGCTGGATCAGGCTATCCGCCGTCACCACTGCCGAAGTGCCCGATGGCACTTGCTGGATCTGGCCAAAGCTGGTGCCTGCCGTATAGGTCAGGATACCCTTGGGCGCCGTGGTGCCGTTGCCCGAGATGAACGCGGTCGCCTCAAGGCGGGCGAATTTCTCGGCCACTTTCTCGGCAATCCACTGTTCGATATCAATGGCACCATCATCGATCAGTTTCTGCGTCGCTTTCGGCTGCGAATACATCTCGAACGTGTCGATGGTATTGCGACCAATGGCGGCCGTGTTGGTGTCGGTGCTGCGTGCGGTTGTCTCGTCCGCCCATGCAGCCGCCATCTCATCGTTATCCTCGATGAGGTCGAGCGAATCCGAGCTGATGGTCTCGATGCTGGCCAGTTGGCGCATCGGTGAGCTTTCGTTCACGATCTTTACGATTACGTCCGAAAGTTGGTTGGGCACAAGGTAGCCACCATTTGCATCGGTGCCCACCGACAGCGCCTTCAACTGCAGCGCATCAAGACCGCCTTCAGAACCTTTGCGCAGGTAGTTGCGGAACGCCGCTTTATATTCCGACACGTTCGCGCCGATGAACGGTACACCGCTCATGTCCAGGCCCGGGCGTCCATGCACGGTCTCGATTTGGTCCATGCGGCGTTTATGCTGGTCCAGCGCGTCGCTGATCTTCTTCAGGTGTTCGCCATGCAGCGGGTCGGCGTAACCCTTGCGCTCGATCTCGTGTAAACGCTGGTCGTTCACATGCTTGAATTGTTCCCATGCATTGCCAAGTGCGTGCACGCGGTCGGTAACTTCAGATATACTCATTGTTAGTCCTTTCATGAGGTAAAACACTGACCCACATGTGAAAAACACTGTAAGTCAGACAGATAGAAAATTAATAAACGTTTAGGAAATTTAACCTTGTGTTAATTTTTGGCGCGTGTTACCCGTTTTGTAAGTTAACGAGCGGTAACCAATAGACCCACTTACATCGCCGTTTGTTAATGAGTTTGCTGAAAAGGTTTGCAATCGAGAAACCGCTTCAGCATAGTCCGGTCAACGGGTGCGCCACGTCATCCGATGATAAGAAAAACAAGCAGCATCCGCTGCGTCGCAAGTAGGGTTTATGCAAGAGTTCTCCGTCGCCTTTGGCCGCGTCTCACGCGCCACCTTCGCCGCCAACACCGAGCTCAAGTCCCACGTCACCGACCTGGTGAACCGTGCCTATTTCAACCTGCACAACACCACCATCGCCCATGCCGAAAAGCAGTGGGCCAGCGCCGTGCTCGCCACCTCCTTGCAGCTTTGCATGGACCCGCGCGCGCAGCAGCTCACCACCCGCGAACTCATCTCATTGTTCGAGAACGTCATCCGCATCAGCGAAGAGCATCTGCGCGAAGCCAAGCGCCACGCCGCCATGTCGAGCAACGTGTTCTACCTGAAAGAGACCGCCCTCGACGCGATGCTTAACGACACCGCTTCCGCACTTCAGCGCGCGGCAGCTACCGTGGTCGATATGCATGCCGCTGGCCGCATCCGCAGCCTCGGCATCAACAACAGCGACGCTTAATAACTCAACGTATCCGTAGCTTGGGACAACGCGGCAATAAGCCCGTGCATCTCGCTCATGGGCTGCGCCCCCTTCACCACCGTCACATTCGCTTGCGCATTCGCTGGCAATGTCACGATGCTCACTTCCCAAAGCTCCACTTCCAGCAGTTCGCGCACACCAGTGTCGGGGTCGCGGCGCGATTTCTTCGCCTGATAGCCAATGCTCATGCCGCGCAGCGCACCGGCTTTCAGCAACGCATAGGCTTCACGCGCCTTGGCCACATCCATCAGCAAACGCCCACGAATGAACAAGCCTTTCGCATCTTCGAAAATTTGTTCGATCACCCCGATGGGGTTCTCCCACTGGTGCTGCCACAGCAGCTTCACGGGTGTTTCACGGTCGCGCAAACTATTGCGGAAGGCCCCGGGGCGCATGCGGTCGCGCTGGCTATCCACCACATCGAAAACGCTGGCGTAACCCGCGAACTTGCCATCCGCGTCCAAGCTCTTCACCTCAATGCCCGCCGTCGTGAACGGCGCGATGATGGAATCATTCTTATCTTCGATCATGCTTGTGCTCCCAATCCCAAAAGCTGGCGCTTTTCATCCGCACTCAGGAAATCCGCCTTGGCGATGCGTTCCCAATACGCGTCGCGCTTAGCCGAAAGCGCCGAAATGGCATCCGTATCCACCCGCAATTCCAGCGTGTCGGCGAACATCGGCACCAGCCAGTTATTCAGCGCGTCGGTCACATTTTCCAACAGCGGCAGAATGGTCTGCTCCCACAGCGCTAAGCGCGCTTCCTGCAAATTCGCGTAAGTATTATCACCCGGAATGCCCAGCAATTGCGGCGGCACCCCAAAGGCCAGCGCCACATCCCGCGCGCTACTATGTTTGATCTGCACGAAATCCATATCGCGCGGACTCAAACTCATTTCTTTCCATTCCAACCCGCCTTCCAGCAGCAGCGGTCGCCCTGCATTCGCCGCACCGGCGAACTGTTCATCCAGCTGTTGCTTCAATCGGCTGAACTGCGATTCGTTGAGGAATCCAGGCTGTCCCTCGCCGCTCTTCACCATTAGCGCGCCAGTGGGCCTCGCCCCATTCTGCAGCAGCGACTGGTTCCACGCCGCGCACTGGTTATGCTGGTCGATGCTGTAAGCCGCTGCTTCCATCGGCGACAGCCCATACCAATCATCCAGCGGGTGCACGTTCTTCCAGTGCAGCACGCGCGATTGACCAGTGATCGGGTCCACACTCATATCCACCGAACGCCCGTCGATGGTGTAACGATAAGCCTTGGGCACACCCCCCGCTCCAGGAACAATGGCCATGCGATCCGGGCGCAGCACATGCAGCTCCAGCGGCGCTTCACCGCGCGGCCCCACCGCATGCAGGAATGCATTGCCCGCGATCAACCGCTGCGTGAACAGCGCTTCGCATAATTCAGTACTGCCCTGCAGCGGATTGGGCCGGTCCAGCAGCGTCAGCAGCGGGTGCTGCTCCACCACGCGGCGCTGGCCGCGCGCTTTCTTCTCACTCAGTTTCCACGGCACCCCCGCCGCGCCGCTGGCGATCATAGCAATGCAGCGATTGGCGATCACATTGCGACGATACCCTTCTTCCGCAAACTTCGCATAATCGCGGCGCGTCCATACCGGCGGCGTCAGCGGCACCATGAATGCCGAACTAGCCGGATAGTGTTTTTGTTCAGCACGCGCAGCATCGCGCGACCGCCATGAAAACATGCGAGCCATGAGGAACCTATCGTTGGTGGGGGAAAAGCGGGAGGCGACCTTTGTCGCACGAAACCCATTCTATATTTAGAGTTGTAATGCGGTTGGGCGACACCCGGAAGGGGTCGCCAGCATTATTTTTAAAGCGAGCGTTCGCCCGGCGATGCGATTACCGATCCATGCTGTGCCGATGCGGCGTCGATCTTCGTGTCCGGCGTATCCGATGGGTCTTTGAACACACTGCGCGTGGGCGCATCATCGGCACGCAACGTACCATACATCGCCACCGTGCCACTGGCGACACCCACAACGGCCGAGGTCCAGTTACGGGCGAACGAAACCTTGCCCCGATCCGCCAACGAGGTGCTGTGGTAAGCCATCCAGTGCGTCGCTGCCGCACCCAGTCCGCCGAACACCGCACCACTGAAAATTGCGCGCAGCCAGGGCCGCGGCTTTTCTTCGCCGTCAGCATCCACCGGTGCATCGTCCTGGATTTTCTCCATGCTGAATCGTACCATGGGCCCCACGCAAGGTATGTGAAGATTCGATGACGTTAAAGGCTCCGCAATGCCGGTCCGCGCGCATGCTGGCTGGCCCGCAACCAGTTCAAATATTGGCTGAAAGCATCGACCATGTCGTCATGTGCTCCATCCGGGAAATCCAGTAATTGCGTCTCGAAATCGGCCAGCCATGGCGCCTGTTTCGGTAGCAAAATTTTGCCCGCTTCAATGAGCGGGCTCACCCGTTGCAGCCGCGCGAACTTGTCACCCTTGGGCAGCTGCGCGATCAGCGGCAGCTGCGTTTCCCGCCGCAGGTCCTGCAGCAGCGATTGCCCGCTCGCCTTGTCCTCCACCAAGATCGCTTCCGGCGCGAACTTCTCCGCCTGCGCCCGCATCAGCCGCTTCAGTTCCGGGTATTCCATCCGCACCTGCACCATGTCGATCAGCGCATGCATGCCCTCATATTGCACGAACGTCGCACACGCGCTGGCATCATGCCCCGCCCCGGCCTTGATGCCCGTATCCCAGCTCTGCACCACTTTGCCGTGCGGCAGCACATCGAAGCGTCCGAACCAATCACGCTGGATCAGCGTGCTTTCCTCCGCCAACGGTGCCTGCTGATACTGCGCCGCGAAATTCGCACTGCCCATCTCGCGCCGCGTCGCTTCCAGTAATTCAACCGGCTCCCGCGCCTCTTGCAGCGCCGCCCCCTCACTGCGCTCAAAACGAAAATTTCCCAGCGTCACCACGTGTTTCTTCGGCGCAATGGCGGGCAAACACAAATGCTCCCACCCACCCTTGCGCAGCAAATGGCCAGAGAGATCTTCTGCATGCAGCCGCTGCATCACGATGACGATGGCCCCCCGCAATTTATTATCCAGCCGCGTCGCAAAGCTCTGCTCGAACCATGCATTCGCCGTGTCGCGTGTGCTGCGTTGGTTCGCCTGCAACGGGTTCAGCGGGTCATCCGCAATGAGAATATTCCCACCCTCGCCAATGGCCGAACCACCCACCGAAACCGCCAGCCGGTGCCCGCGCGCCGTGGTCACGAACTTGTCTTTCTCGTTCTGGTCGGCGCTCAGCTGCGTGGCCGGGAACACGCGCTTATACCAGCTGCTTTGCATCACATGCCGGCAATCGGTCGAATGCTTGGTGCTAAGTGATTGCGCGTAGCTCGCCACCATCAGTCGCGCGCGCGCATCATGCCCCAGCAGCCACGCCGGCCACGCCACCGACACGATGCTGGATTTCAACATCCGAGGCGGAATATTGATAATGAGGCGGCGAATATCACCGCGCGCGCACGCCTCCAGATACTCCGCGATCGCATCGATGTGCCAATTATGAGCGTATTTCGCCCCCGGCGATGTCGTCGCCACCACACGGCGGATGAATAGCGGGAATGACGAAGCCGTCGCCGCATCCAGCGCGCCACTGCTGATACGGTAAGGGATTGTCATAAAACCTTCACGACGCGGGCAAGACGGTTTTGATATAATTGGGACATGGCAAATCCTATGTTAGAAGCAGAGAAAGCGTTGATCGAAGGCCCCGGCCGCAACTGGGTCGACCGCATCCTGAAACGCGAGATCAAAAAAACCGTCCGCGGGCAGAATGCCCACGCCGCGAATGAGAACCTTGCAGCTGCCGCCAACGACCACCACGACATCCCCGTCGCTGCCACGTTCGAACAGCTCTTCACCGAAATTTGGCAGAACGCCGACCGCCCCATCGCGCCCGAGCAGGCCGAATTCTACCAAATGGCCGAAGTCGAAGCGCGCCGCGAACTCCAGCGCACGCTGGATTCCAACGCTAACCTCACCTTAGCGCCCGATGATTTCATGCGCCTCTACACCGAGATGCAGAAAGTCGCCCACGAAATGGTCCGCGAAACGCGCGATCTTGCCGCGGGTGCCGCCAAATCGCATTTAGGCAGCAATGTGCTGCGCGAAAAAGTGAAGCAGACCGTGAACAAGTTCGTCGGCAGCAAAAATGGCCCCGCCCACGTCAATTGCACCCATGGCGACACTGCCGCGCAAAAGCAGCCTGCCACCGCACCCACGCTCAGCCACGTCTGCGGCATCGAGCTGCGCCTGCCGAGTCTTTTGCACCAGCATTCCTAGTTTTCGCGCTAGCCGGGCGGCAAAACCGCTCAAGGCACTTGCAAACCCCTATCCCGTATCTATCCTATGCCGATGAACGATTCCCGCCGCTCCTTCGTCGATCAGATCATCGCCAAAAAAAGGGCACCTGATCCACAAGCTCAAAGCCAAGGACACCACGGGCCGGTGGGCCTACTACTTCGTGCTGGTCGAAGCCCCGCGTGAAGCCCAGTTCCTCAAAGCCATCGAAGGCGACGGCACCGTCGATCTCGAAGAATTCGGCAAGGTCATCGCCTCCTGCTACGGCGAAGAACCCAGCCAGGAGATCAAGGATTTCCTCAAAGAAAAATACGGCTTCGAAGTCTAGCCGCTTTTACTAAAATCCCATCATCCACAATGTCTAAATCACTTTGGAAACCTCGCGATTTATGCTAGGCTCCCTCCATGGTTGCGTTAAGCGAGCAGTATAATTTCAGCAGCGTCATCGACGAGTTCACGGCGCTCAAATCATTCCCCATGCCCCATGGCGATTTCCTGCGCGACCGCATGCGCCGCCGTGCGCTCGAGATCCTCACGCGCCCCGACATCCGCTACATGCCCGCCTTCAAACTGCTGGATATGCTGGCTGTCATGGTCAACACCACGGCCGATATCGCCGCCGAGCCGCAATTGCGCCGCAACGAAGCGCAAGCCCTGCTCGATTCGCACATCAGCGACACTGCCCCACTCATTGTCGACTTCATGCTGGAAGCCGCACTGGAACGCGCCCGCTACGAACCCATCATGCTCGAAGCCGACGACGCCGATGCACTGTCCTACCGCAACTTGCTGCTCAGCAAGCGCTGGCAAGCCATGCTCAGCGCGCACCAAACCCACGCACCACTACCCCCCGAATGGACGCAACAGGTGGGCGATGCAGTACTCAGCGTCATTTCGGCACCGACATTCGCCGACTACCGCATCGGCCCACTACTGCAACTTTTCGCAGAAATGCTGGGGATCGCCCGTCAATTGCACGAGACCGCCGCACCATTAGCACAATTGCGCGACCATATCGGCGAGCGCAGCGCGCTGTGGAAACGCTACGCGCTGAAGAACGCCCGCTTCCGCGATCTGCCGTCGCAAACACGGCTGCCGCCTATTCCGCTACCGGCGAAACATTCACTGCACTAGCATCACTGCAGCGGATCCAGTCCGCCAGCATCGCCAGCTCATCATCATTCACCCGCGATACTTTTTGTGCCGTGCGTTTGCGCGCGGGGCGGTGCTGCTGAAGCTCTGCCAGCAGATCGACCAGCTTCTGCAAATTCACCACCGCGCTATCCTTGGGGCCGAATAGTTTCAGCCATTGGTCGCTGCGATCCTGATCCTGCGCGCCCACTTCCTTTTCCATCACCTCCAGCAACACCTCGACCAGCAGCTGCGTGCGCCCCCACACGTTGTGCGCGGTCTTGCGTTTTTTTGCACGGATATGCGATTCGCCCGAAGGCTTGGCGGTCGACACAGACAACTCCATCATGAAGGGACAAGCAGCCACGAGGCAGCGCTCGGGTAGGCTACATTATTTATCCTCGCAGAGCGGGGCGTGACCCGGAAGGGGGTACCCCTCAAAAAATTGATGTTGCCGGTTGAGCACATATGACATATTTACAACCCATGATTGTAATTCCTACCTCTCCTCGCTTATTGTGAACCACCAAAAACATTATTTATCCTTTTGATTATATTTGGTTTTGCCGATCTCGGCTGTGTCAGGTCACCTCTTAAGAAGTGAGTCACTATGATTGCATCGACCAATGGCTTTTCTTCCCGTACCTACCCCACCTCGTCGCGTAGCGAGGGTTCCTTCGCCGACCACGAACCCGGCCTCTGGCGCGCGGTCATTACCCAGGCACTCATGGATGCTGCCACAGGATCCAACAAGGCGGAAGCTCGCCGCATCCGGCAAGACGCCATCGCCTGGCTTCTTTCCCCCTCTGATGATTTCGACGCCGTATGCGACAATGCCGGCCTCGACCCCGACTATGTGCGCAGTCGCGCCGCGCAAGCGGTGCAGCGCAATTGCACGTGGCGGCTTCCGGCCGGTCAGGGTTGGCGGGCACAAGCACGGCTTGCCGCTGCCGCGCAATTCGCTTCGGTCTCTTTGTAACCATGGCATTCTCATCGCGACGCGGGCGTCCCCGCGTCAATTCCGGCGTACCCGACACAGGTACGCCGGAGCTACGGCAGAAACGGCGTCACCACCTCACCGCGGAGCCCATCGATCTATGCCTTGAAAAAGGCATCATCGATGACGACCAGCATCGCAGCGGCTTGCATCTGCGGTGGCTCTACACCTTGCGGTATGGCGCACCCGCGCTCACCACGCGCTACTACCGCGACGATGTGGCCGCTGCCGCGCAGACCTGCGAGCAATGGCGCAGCGCGCGCGAGCAGGAATACCTGCTCGCCACGCGCATGCTCGCTGCCCGAAGGCTGGAGCAAGCCGTGCTGCGACTCGCGATCTATAACGAGTTGCCAGCCTTCCTGAGCCCAGCGCTGCAGCATCAGGCATGGCTGCAACCTGCCCTCGCCGAACGGCTCGATGACCTGCGGCATCAGCTGGCCGATGGGCTCGATCTGCTGGTGCGGCACTGGCACAAGCCGACTGCGGCGGGCAAACCACAACCGGGAGTAAATCGCTGAAATTTTAGCTAAATCCTGTGATGATTCTTGCGCACAGCGCCTGCATTTACTTTGCTTTGCACGACATCTTCTGCTATGCCTAAGGGTAGCTGGAGATCCAGCGTACGCCGTGCCGAGGAATCTTTCCGACCGCGCGATGACAATGACCAAAGGAGACTTCCATGACCAAGTTTACCAAATCGTTCCTGAACAATGAATCCGGTGCCACCGCGATCGAATACGGCCTCATCGCCGCGCTGATCGCAGTCGTTGCCATTGGCGCGATGACCGCCATCGGTAGCAACCTGAACGGCACCTTTACCAACGTAGCGAACAACCTGAAGAAGTAAGCTAACGTTGCTATCAAAGCTATTGTGGGTAGCAACGAAAGTTGCTACCCATTTTAGTATGCGCAACAGATTCCTCACATGCACTAAAGGCGCGACGGCCATCGAATACGGGCTGATCTGCGGTCTTATCTTTCTTGCCATCATCGGCAGCATGGCTGTGCTGGGCAACGAATCCACTGGGTTGTTCGGAACCACGAACACCGCCGTTGCCGAAGCCATGAAATAACCGCCGACCGCGGTCACTTATATTTATTTCATCCGTTGTAGCTGCTGCTCTAGCTGTGCCTTCAGCTGGTTGGGTGCGGCTGGCAGGCTGCCAAGCAATTGCTTGGCCGGGCCGCCGCCATTCGTCTGCAGCTCACCGATCGAGCGATACGCACCTTCATAATACTGGCGCGAGACGTTTACATTCGCCGGCACACCGTAGCCGCCATTGCGATACATATCGCCCAGCGTCAACTGCGACAGCACCCCATAACCACCCGGTTGCTGCGCACTGCGCTGCAACCACGGCAGCGCTTTATCGACCTGCGAGCCCTGCAGGTAATGCTGGCCAATGACGAACTGGTCGAGCGCCATGCGCAACCGCTGGCCCGAATCAGCGATCGACGGCAGCACGATCGGCTGTTGGCCCATCATCTCCCGCAGGCGACTGCCGCTGCTGGTCAGCCCACCCAGCGAGCTACTGCCCCCACCCACGCGGGCGAACAGGCTATCCGCATAATCTTCCATGTTCGCGACCGCATTACCGGTTCCACTGCCCACTTTGCTTTTAATGCGGTCCATCATGCCGCTCGTGCCATCGCCCACCGAGCTTAAGCCCCGCGACAACCCATCGCACACGGGCTGGCCCACACTGGTACCGATCTCGTTCAGCAGCGCGTAGCAGCCTTCCGGTAATTGTTGGATACGGGCCCACAGCCATGCACCGGCCCCGGTGAAATAGAGCAAGGCCCCGATAATGAGGATCCCGGTGAGGCTCAACCCTCCGCGACGACGACGACGGCCCAAAGTCACTCCTTGACGTATTCGAGTGATTGTAACCGGTTTTAATGCCCAGCACCACCACACTGATTTTTCACAGTTTGCAGCTTAACCAGAAAATTACACAAAATTAACCTAATTTTCACCCCCTGCTGCTATGCTGAAAAATCCAAGCATCTCTGTGGCATACAAGCGTCACAAAAACTTCATACTTTGAATCTTGCGAGAACTGCCGAAATACTATAATTAACTATTATTAACTAAATTTTTAGCGAACTTCGCACCGCATAGAGGATTACACATGGCCATCATCACTTATAACGGCACCACCAGCACCGTTTCCGATGCAGATGCACGAAACCAGCTCTGGGCTTGGTATGGCCGCTACGCCGACGGCACGCAAGTCGATGGCAAAGAGATGCACTATGTGCCCACCCCGGTGGATATGCGCCCCATTCCTGCGGTCCCCTCGGGCCCTACCAACGGCGGCCTCGTCTATAACGGCACCACCGGCAACGATATCATTTACGGTAACAACTTCGGTAACGATCCCGAAGGCAACCAGGGCGATATCCTTTACGGCAACGGCGGCAACGATCTGCTCGGCGGCAACGGCGGTAACGACTACATCGTAGCTGGCAACGATGCGAGCACCGTCTATGGCTGGACCGGCAACGACACCATCCTTGGCGGCAACGGCAGCGATTACCTCACCGGCGACGTCGGCGACGATTCCGTCTACGGTGGCGCGGGTCAAGACACCATCTTCGGCTGGGTCGGCAACGACTACCTCGAAGGGGGCACGGGCAGCGATCTCATTTCAGGCGACCAGGGCGACGATCTGATCTTCGCCGGTGCCGACAACGACTACATCTACGGCTGGATCGGCAACGATACGCTTTACGGCGGCGCTGGCAACGACCAGATGTTCGGTTGGGACGATTCCGACACCCTGCATGGCGAACAAGGCGACGACTTCCTCGTCGGCGATAACGGCGACGACTACATCTTCGGTGGCGCGGGCCAGGATTCACTCTACGGCTCCGATGGCAACGACTACATCGAGCAAGGCGAAGGCCGTGGTGTTCTCGGTGGCGACGCCGGTAACGACGTCCTCTACGGTGGCAACCAAGGCGAAGCCAACGGCGACCTCATCTACGGCGGTGAAGGCAACGACCTCATCTTCGGCGGCACCGGCTTCGACGTGGTCGAGGCACAGGCTGGCCGCGACACCATCTACGGTGGTTACCAATCGTCCGTCCTCAACGGCGGCACCGGCGATGACCTCATCATCGGCTTCGACGGCTTCAACAGAATCATCGGCGACTTCGGTAACGACACCATCCGCGCTGGCGCTGGCCAAGACACCATCTACGGCGACCAGGACAACGACTTGATCTTCGCTGGCGGCAACGACGACTTGGTGTACGGCTGGACGGAGAACGACACCATTTCGGGTGAAGCCGGGAACGATCTTCTGTTCGGTGAGCAGAACGACGACATCATCTATGGCACCACCGCAACCAACCTCGGCGCGGCCGACGAGAACGACACCCTCTACGGTGGCTCGGGCCAGGACCTGATCTACGGCCAGAATGGCAACGACTTCCTGATCGGTGACGGCGGCCGCGATACCATTTACGGTGGCGAAGGCGCCGACGTGATCCACGGCGGTAACGACGCAGGCACCATCGGCACCGGCGTCGATGCCGACGAAGGCGACACCATCTACGGTGAAGCTGGCGACGACACCATCAACGGCGACGAAGGCAACGACCTCATCTTCGGCGGCGTTGGCGTCGATAGCATCCTCGGCGACGAAGGCAACGACACCCTGAACGGTGAAGACGGCAGCG
>JBEIOT010000117.1:0-6345 GCA_040377415.1 Azospirillum sp.
CACCATCGCCTGCACAAGCCCGAGCCAGGCGTTAAGTCATGATATCGCGCGGCGCACCGGGTTCGCCGTGGTGATGAATGTAACGTCTCCGCGCGACCTTTCTGCCGTGCTGACCAATTATGGGGAAATTCCCATCGCCCGCCGCGCCACGCACCAACTGCGTCGCCAGCACAAGCATCTCAGCGCATCGCGCACGCTGCTGCCGTTCCAAAGCAAAGCGCTCATTGGCTTATTAGTTGCCCTGCTCGCCGCGTTCCTGTGGAACATGGAAAAAAGCTGGAACATCCTGCTTGTGGGCTGCAACCTGTTCTACTTCATGGCGCTGGCTTTTAAATTGCAGCTCTATTCGCAAGGCATGATCGGTGCGCGCGACATGAAAAAGCTGGAGAAGAAACTCGCCGCCGAAGCCGCCATCCTCAGCAACGACGACCTGCCGATCTATTCGCTGCTAGTGCCGATGTATGGCGAAAGCCAGGCGGTCATGGCACGGCTTATCGGCAATTTAGCGCTGCTCGATTACCCGAAAGAAAAGCTCGATATCAAACTCATCGTCGAAGCCGACGACACCGCCACCATCGACGCGCTGATGGCCCTGCGCCCACCGGAAACGATGGAGATCCTTCGCGTACCAGCCAGCTCCCCACGCACCAAACCCAAAGCCTGTAACGTGGCACTTGAGACCGTGCGCGGCGAATTCCTTGTGATCTATGATGCGGAAGATGCACCGCAGCCCGATCAGCTGCGCAAGGCAGTTGCGTTGTTCCGCTCTGAGCGCAATGACCTCGCCTGCGTGCAGTCACCGCTCAATTACTATAATCGCGGCGAGAACATGCTGACCAAACTGTTCGCGCTGGAATACAGCTCGCTGTTTCGCATCCTGCTGCCCGCGCTCGAGCGCATGCGACTGCCCATTCCACTGGGTGGCACCAGCAACCACCTGCGCGTCGAAGCCCTGAACCAGTGCGGCGGGTGGGACGCGTTCAACGTCACCGAGGACGCCGATCTTGGCATTCGCCTCGCTTATTTCGGCTACCGCACGCGCATCCTGCCATCGCTGACACTGGAAGAAGCGCCCATCACCCTGAGTGCGTGGATGAAGCAACGCACTCGCTGGATCAAAGGCTACATCCAAACATGGCTTGTCTACATGCGCGATCCCAGCGCGCTAAAGGCACGCCTGGGCCCACGCGCCTATTATGGGTTCCAGTTCTTTGTGGGTGCGCCTGCCCTCACCTTCTTGCTCGCGCCTATTCTGTGGGGCGTGTTCATCATCGCGCCGCTGGGCATCCTGCCCACACGCTTGTCGCCCTACCTGCTCACCTTGTGCATGATCTCGTTCGTGGGGGGCGTGGCCATCAACTGGGTCTATGCCCGCGCCGTGTTGCGGTTGGAGAAATGGGATGGCATGACGAGCGCCTCGGCCATTTTCCCGTTCTATTGGCTGCTGCACAGCGTGGCTTGCGCCCGCGCCCTATGGCAACTGGCCCGCAGCCCGCATTACTGGGAAAAGACGACGCATGGCGTCAGCCGGATTTTTAAGCGTCCGTAATTATTTGCTCATTGGAATGCGGCGACCAGCCATCACGAGGCCGCCGATCAATGCCGCCATGCTAGCGGTGCTTTCCAGCACCGTAGTGCGCCATGAATGCTTACGCGTGCCGTCGATCTCTTCTTTGGTTTCGGGCCGCAATACATCGTAGGCCGAATGCAGCAACCCAACGGTCCCCACATAGAACAACGTGCTGGCGCCCACATGATCCATTTTTGCAGCACTGCCTAGAGTCGTCTTGAAATTCTTCCAGCTGCTGAATCCGTGGGTGAAGGCTTGATTCACCACCCGTACCTGCTGGGCCGCACTCGAATGCTGACGAAGCTTGGATAAATGCTCGGCGTCACCGGCAACATGCTGCAGAACGTCATCGAACCTATGGGCATTCAAACCCTGTTTCACGTGCGCCTGCAGGTTCTCTTTTATCATGGGCAAGCCTTGCTTCAGCGAGGCCGTTACTTCTGCACCCGCGACCTTATCGACCGCAGCATGGTTCAGTGCGAGGACATAATCGGTGAGTAAATGGTTCGCGGAACCACTTTCCTGCAATACCCGAATTTCATCGGGTGATAATCCGTGGCAAACTTCTTTCACGGTACTGCGCAAACGATCGAAGGTTTCTTCGAAATGTTTCCAGACCTTGGCTCCCACAGCGCGACGGAAATCTTCCTGTTTAGGAGTGAGAGGCACTTTTACGATCGGAAGATTAGGATCGAATTGCAGTTCCTGGAATGCGCCGTGAATAGCGTTACTGATATCTTTACGCGGCACCGACCCCGGGAGCCTGTTAGGGGGCACCCCGTTCTCCCACGAGGAGAACAGTGCTGCATCGACCAAAAGATCAAAAACCGTGTATAACATCAGACCATTATAGGTTCGGATTCTGACGGCAGCGTGACAGTTTCGTGAATCTGCAATAAAGCCGGTTTTTGACTGTTGACAGCCCCCCGCACAGACAGTAGAAGGGCGCTCCAAAAGAATTACAGGTGACGTTATGAAAGTGCTTAGCTCATTGAAATCCGCGAAAAAACGCGACAAGAACTGCCGCGTTGTGCGCCGTAAGGGCCGCATCTACGTCATCAACAAGCAAAACCCGCGCATGAAAGCGCGCCAGGGCTAAGCTGTTGGCAAACCACGAATAATAATAGAAAAACCCCGCTTAAAGCGGGGTTTTTTAATGGCTAGCGTACGAAGATGTGCGTTTCATCGCTGCGGATACCGGCGAGGCGCTGGCCGCTCACGCTGATACGGCTTAGGGGTACCCCGATGCTTTGCAGGGTATTCACCACCTGCTTCGTGTGGGCGCTGGCGGCTGCCTGCCATTGGCGATCCACGGTCGCATCATTTGTCTCGGGCGCATAGGACACCACATCGATCATGACCTCGGGCTTAATCGCAACGGCCTGGCTGATGGCTTTGTAAAGCTGCTGGTCGTAATAGACGCGGCTTTGGTTGAAGCGAATGATGACCAGCGGCTCGGCGGCGTGGGCGGCCGTAGCGGTCAGCATGAAAACAGCGAGCACGAGAATCTTTTTCATAAGCACTTACCTACACGCGACACATAAAACTGCCAAGGGATTTGAAGTTAGCCCAACAGGCCTTCGAGGTAATGCTGGCGAATGCCGAACTGCTCTTTGGCACGGGCAATCTCCTGCACCAGCTGCCCACGGCGCGACTCCGCCGGAGGACTGCCCCGCAGTGCGGTGATCATGATGTTCTTTGGCGTATGCGCGTCGGAAATGAACTCGAACACGTTCGTGCGATAGCCATGCAGCTCCAGCAACAGCGCGCGAATGCCGTCGGTCACCATTTCGGCCTGCCGCTCCATGAAGCTGCCATGTTTGAGTAAGAACTCAAGCGACGGGGCAGCAGGCACCGCATCCATCTCGCGGCGGATCTGCTTGTGGCAGCATGGCGCGACGACGATAAGCCCGGCCTTTGCGGCAATGCCCTTGGCAATGGCATCGTCCGTCGCCGTATCACATGCATGCAGCGCGATGAGGATATCAGTTCCGGTAGCATCGAACCCATCAATGGCACCCTCGACGAAATTTAAGCCCTCGAATGCGGACGCTTTGGCGATGCGGTTGCACAACGCGACAAGGTCAGCACGAAATTCCACCCCCGTGACCACGGGCGCAAGGTTCGCTTTGGCCAAATGGTCATAAAGCGCAAAGGTAAGGTATCCCTTCCCCGCCCCCATATCGGCCACGCGCAGCCCTTTGTTCTGCGGCAGTTTCGCGGCGAGCCCACCGAGGATCTCGATGTATTTATCGATCTGGCGGAATTTATCCTGCGCGCTTGCGTGCACTTTGCCGGTGGCATCGGTCAGGCCCAGCGCATGTAGGTAGGGCGCATTGCTGGCAACGACGCGTTGCTTGGGCTTGTCGTGCTCCAACGATGCCTGGGCCGTTTGGCTCGGAGGCGATTGCTTGAGTTTTTTACCATCGAACTGCAGATCGAACCCGGTGCTGAGCAGCGTGGCGGCACTGCATTCGCGAAGTAACGCGCCTACACGCTTGGCGCTTTCGTCGAAATCGTAGTTCTTCACCACGTCGCGCGTTTTGTAGCGGTAGGTGAAGCTCACCATCGGCTGCTTCTTCACCAGAATTGGCCGCGCGAGGATCTTCTGAAGCGCATCCTCTGAACCGTGATAACCCGACAGCGTCAGCTTCACGAAGCTGGTATCACGCAGGGTCTGCAGAAATGCGGCGCTAAATTCGGGGGCGGGATTGGTGCTCATGCGATTGGTCCTACTGCAAGAAAATGCGCATGGCTGCTGGAATAAAATGAAATGGCGGTCCCAAGAGGATTCGAACCTCTAACCTCTTGATTCGTAGTTCGATGTCCTTGGGCCCTCATTTGGTACTTTATGGTATTTAACGCGCTCCCTTTCAAGGAGAAACGCGACATCGTGGCCTTTCTGGGTCGATAAGCAAAATACGTGAACACGGTGCTTATCGCGGTACTTTAAAAGGAGCGAAAAATGGCCGTTATCAATATGACTGAAGCACGAGTGACTAGCCTCCCTTTGGGCTCGGGCATCTGGCGTGATGAACAAGTGAAGGGCTTACTGGTTATTTGCCACAAAACATCCAAAACATACGCCGCCCAAGGCGACGTCCGGCGAAATGGCAGATTCATCCGCACCGTACGACTGAAAATCGAGCGCTGTGATCGCATGGGTCTTCGTGAGGCTCGACGGAAGGCAATGGAGTTGATGGCTCAGATTCAATCCGGAATCGACCCAACGGCTGGGCCAGAGTCTAGTGCAATCACCCTCGGGGATACCCTCGAAAAGTATATCGAGGCTAGGAAGCTCGCACCTGCAACCGTTGTTGGCTATCGCTATCACTTAGACAAATATCTCAAGCAATGGCGCAAACGTGCGGTTGCAGACATAACCCGTGCGGAAGTACGCGATCTGTTTGATGAATTGAAGCGCAAGAGCGGTGAAACAACAGCCTCGCTCGTCATGCGGACATTACGTGCGCTTGTGAACGAAGCTCAACGCTTCGACGATTCGATAACGTCCAACCCCGTGGCGGCAATCCGAATGCCGCAAACAAATAAACGGTCCGTCGATGAACTCGATTTACCTATTTGGCGTGAAAAAGTGGAAGTGTTGAATCCGGTTCGACGCGATCTTCACATCTTCCTATTGTTCAGCGGACTGCGCCGTCGCTCGGCTACCCCAATCCGCCGGGCAGACGTAGATTTGGACAAGGGTATGGTCAAAGTACGGCATATGAAGTCCGGCCGACCATTCATTTTGCCGCTCTCCAAGTATATGTGCGAATTGCTTAGCAAAAGGATGGCAGAGGATGCACCGCTAAATTCTCCCTGGTTATGGCCGAGCCCAACAAGCAAGAGCGGTCACGTTGAAGAGCCACGGGAGGACGGACTACCAAGCCCACATGCCTACCGCCACCTTTGGCGCACGTACTCTATCGCTGCAGGTGTGCCTTACGCAGAAAGTGCACTGTTACTCGATCAAAGGTTGCCGGGTGCGTCAGGTGGCTATGTTCACCCGGAACACCTTGTAGAGCACCTACGCCAATACCAAGAGATGGTTAGCAGAAGGCTCGGCGCCTAATCGATTAAGTCCCATACTGGTCTAATTCCGTGGAGTTCCTTGTGGGCTTTACGGAATTGGCTTTCCATTGTTTTTGATTCAGCAGCATCCTTTGTTTCAATCCAAGAGATTTCGATTTTCGATATCATACCCTTGGAAAATAGTTCGCCGTGAATCCTCTGCGTGGTTTGACCACCAAAGCCCGCCATGTAATTTCCGACTATTCTCTTTCGAAAATTGCCAGTGCATCCAAACTTCAAAATTTGGCCTGTCTCAGCTTCCCGCATCGCGTAGCAAGCGGGGAAGTCACCATGCTTGGGCAAATGGCTTAAAGCTAAATTTGATAGCAAATACCATTGGTTGAATGAGCTGCTCATAAAATATTCCTGCCTTCACAGGGCCCTCTCACGTGTGGGTGTTTTTCATCGCCTATGTGTGGATACATAGACGTTGCGGGTGATTTCCATCCGGGAAACTAGAACAGGAGAACTTATGCAACAATCCGAAACTGCAACAAACAAAACGCCAGTCCCACTCAACCCTTCACCCTGGATGACAACTTCTCAGGCGGCCTCGTGGCTGGGGTGCACTGCTGGAACTCTGAAAACGTGGAGGTGCCGTGGAACTGGACCGCGCTTCAGGGCGATTAACCAAAAACTCATCAGGTATAACGTGGAAGACCTAAATGCATGGGTGCTGGGACAAGCAAACTAAAAAAAAA
>JBEIOT010000158.1:0-4804 GCA_040377415.1 Azospirillum sp.
ACGACGGCCATTATCGACGATATCATCGATGGTGTAATTCAGCTTGGCTTCTTCCAATACCGTGGTGCCGTCGGTCAAGGCATCAGCAAGCAGGCCACGAACAGCAGCAGCCAATTCGGGGCTGTCGATCGAGGTCGAGCGCTCGTTACCGGCGCGCAATGCGGTGACCCGGTCGCCCTGCACTTGCAAGGCGCTATCGCCACCCCAACGTACGGATTTGTACGGGCTGGGGTTCTTGGGGTCGTTGTACGGCTCACCGATGATCTTTTCGATATCGGTAAAGTAGGCGCTTTCACTCACGATACCAGTGGGGGTGGCAATGGCCGTGGGCTTGCCGTTGACGACCAGCAGGACCTTATTGCCAGCGGCTGGCAGGCTGATGGTTTCTTCGTTCAATGACTGTTTTTGGTCGGACATGATCCACTCCGTTAAATGCATATTTCTTACCAAAATACAGGGTTAAGCCGCCGGTAGTGTGACAGTTGCGTGAAAAACCTTGCCCTACCCCCCCATAAGTGCCAAAAACCCAGCGCTTAACGAACAAGGATTCATGATGCAAAGCGTGGCAGTTATCGGCTCCCAATGGGGCGATGAAGGTAAAGGTAAAGTCGTTGATTGGCTGAGCGAGCGCGCCGATGTGATCGTGCGCTTCCAGGGCGGCCACAACGCTGGCCACACGCTCGTCATCGAAGGTGTGACCTACAAACTGTCGCTGCTGCCCAGCGGCGTGGTGCGCAAAGGCAAAATGAGCATCATCGGTAACGGCGTGGTCATCGACCCGTGGGCGCTGTTCAAAGAGATCGAAAAAGTACAAGCGCAAGGCGTTGAGGTTTCGCCTGAAACGCTGAAGATCGCCGAGAACGCCTGCCTGATCTTGCCGGTACACCCCCGTCTCGATGCGGCCGCTGAAAAACTGCGCGGCAACGATAAAATTGGCACCACCGGCCGCGGCATTGGCCCGGCGTATGAAGATAAAGTCGGCCGCCGCGCCATTCGCGTGTGCGACCTCGCCCAGCCCGATTCGCTGGCCAAAAAACTCGAAGACATGCTGGCCCACCATAACCCGCTGCTCATCGCCGCGGGTGATACGGCGATGACGGTCGAAGAACTGGTCGAGCCGCTGAAAGAAGTCGCCAAGAAACTGCTGCCCTTCGCTGCACCCGTGTGGCGCCTGCTTGCCGAATACCGCGTGCAGGGCAAACGCATCCTGTTCGAAGGCGCGCAAGGCACTTTGCTTGATGTCGACCACGGCACCTACCCGTTCGTTACCAGCTCCAACACGCTCGCCGGTTCTGCTGCAGCAGGTTCGGGCACCGGTGTTGGCTCGGTCGGCTACGTACTCGGCATCACCAAAGCTTACACCACGCGCGTTGGCTCGGGCCCATTCCCCAGTGAGCTGACCGACGAGATCGGCGAGCAACTTGGCCAGCGCGGCCATGAATTCGGCACCGTGACGGGCCGCAAACGCCGTTGCGGCTGGTTCGACGCCACGCTGGTGAAACAATCGGTCACCGTTGGCGGCATTCACGGCATCGCCCTGACGAAAGTCGACGTGCTCGATGGCCTGAAAGAACTGAAGATCTGCACCGGCTACACCATCCACGGCAAAGAATATGACTACCTGCCCGCCGCTGCCGACCTGCAAGCAGCCGCCAAACCGGTCTATGAAACCATCGAAGGTTGGAGCGAAACCACCGCGGGTGCGCGCAGTTGGGCCGATCTGCCGGCGCAGGCGATCAAGTATATTCGCCGCATCGAAGAGCTCATTGGCTGCCCAGTGGCCCTGCTTTCCACCAGCCCGGACCGCGAAGACACCATTCTGGTACGCGACCCGTTCCTGCCGCTCTAGGCCATTAACTTAGGTTAATTATTCAATCGGTTGAAGCTGGCATGGGTCTTGCTTTATAGATGGCATTATGGCTTCACCCACTCGCATGGATACAATCGACGACACGCTCATGATCGAAGAACAGGTCGATACCGGCCTTGATCTTCTGCTTGAGAGCTATCGTCCTGCTTACCCGATCGATAGCGGTCCCAAGGACGAGCTCGATAAGCACTTCACGTTCTTCCCCAGCCGCCCGCTTCCCGCGTTCGACCACGCATTCGGCAAGGCCTTCGAGGCGCAGGACACGCACAGCCCCAACAAAGAACTCTATGCGATGGTGCTGGATAATAACGTGCCCTACCGCTCCACGGCGCTGAACGAAATGAAGGGCGTGCCCATGCCCTTCGCCGTTATTTTACATGGCTACGGTTCGGTGCAATGTTCGCATTTGGGCGAATCGCGCATGGTGCTGTTCTTAGAGCGCCCGAAAGGCCAGACGCTCGCCGATATCGTGAAAACGCAGGGCCGCCTGCATGAACACCGCGTGACGGACCAGATCATCTTGCCGGTAGTAAAGAGCCTGCTCGCCATGCGCGACCGTGAAGTACCCATCAGCCACGGCCACATCCACCCCAATAACTTCTTCCTGGGCGACGAGCCGAAATTGGGCGAGTGCTATTCCGCCCCATGCGGCATGTTCAGTACCTATCTTTACGAACCGCCCGAGCGCGGCGCTACACCGCTAGGACGCGGCGAAGCGAATGAAAAATCTGACTGCTATTCGCTGGGTGTCCTCGCGTTTGAAGCCATTTACGGCCTCGACAAACTACGCGCGTTGCCCCGCGAGGATTTCATCAAGCTGACGCTAGAGATCGGCACCTACAACCTGTTCGCCAGCAACCGCGAATTCTCCGACATGTATCAGGATTTCTTCCGCGGCGTGCTGGCCGACAACCCCAACGAACGCTGGGGTTTGGATCAGATGCAGCAATGGATCAGCGGCAAGCGCTTTAACATGATCGCCCCGAGCGCGCCCAAAGAAGCCAGCCGCGCTTTTGAATACCGCGGCGAGAATATTTTCAGCCGCCGCCTGCTGGCCTATATGTTCCAGCGCCACTGGCGCGAGGCGACGAAAGACGTGCGCACCATGCGCCTCGACCGTTGGGCGGAAATGAGCCTGCACCGCCCCGAGATGGCCGAGCGCATCGAGCGCGCGCTTCGCATTGCAGGCGAAGCATCCAACGAGCGCGCCATCAACGACATGATGACCCGCATCGTATCGATTCTCGATCCCACCGGCCCCATTCGCACACCGAGCTTTGCCGTGCGCCCCGATGGCATTGGCCCCATGCTGGCGTCGCTGACACAAGACAACAACCCGACCGAGCTGAACTACTTGCTCGCCGTCATCGAGACCGATGTTTCCAACTACTGGTCGGAACTCGACAACTTCAACAAACCGCAGGACCAGAGCGTGCTGTGGCGCTTGCAGCGCGTGCGCACCTTCTTGAAAAGCCGCGCGTTCGGCTTCGGCATGGAGCGCGTGCTGTACGACCTGAACCCGGCACTTCCTTGCCAGTCGGACATGTTGCGCCAGCACCATGTCACCACCGCTTCCGACGCGCTGAAGGCGCTCGATGCCGTTGCCAAGAACCTCGCGCCGGATACCAGCTTCACTGACCGCCATCTCGCCGCGTTCATCGCCAGTAAAATTGACGTGAGCAAGGAAGTGCGCTTGTTGGATCTGTCGACGATCCCGACCCTCGCGAATAATGCTGAGCTGATCGTGCTGAAAATTCTCGCCCGTGCCCAGGCACGTTACGAGCGCCTACAGCTTGTTGGCCTCACCACCTGGGCGGCCATGCGCATCGAGAAGATGCTGGATGAGATCCATAACCGCGTGACGCGCAAAGAGCTGAAGATGGAACTAAAGCGCCTTGCCCAAAGCGGCGTACTGGCGGATGTATTGAGCGCGGTGGTTAACCGCGACATCGCCCTGCGCGATCACGAAGGCTATGCCAAAGCCATCGCCAACCACCAGATCAACAGCGCGAAGATCGAGCGCTTCCAGAATCCAAAACTCATCGAGAAAAGCGCGGCTGAACTGGGCGGGCGCCTTGCCACCAATATCAGCGGCATTGCCCTCACCATCACGTTCTTCGTCGTGCTGATCGACTTCATGGGGCTGTAAATGGCAAATAAAAAAGACAGCAAAGAAAAGCCCGAGACTCGTAAAATGCGCAAGAAGCATAAGATCCTGCTGATCTTATTCTGTCTCATTACCATGGCCTTCCTGCGCACAGGGTTCGTCTTCGTCATCGTGGCCATGCTGCCAAGCGTCGTCGCTTATTATTTCGATCAGAGCCCGCACCGCTACACGTTCAAATCCATTTTTTACTGCAATACGGCAGGTGTGCTGCCTTACTTCGCACAAATGGCTAAGTTCGGCCCCAGCAGCGCCAACCTGCAAGGCATCATGAACCATCCGCTAACATGGTTCGTCGTGTTCGGCGCAGCCTGCATGGGCTACATCCTCACCACCATCACCCCCATGATCGCACAAATGCTGATCGGCAGCCTGCACAACACGCAAGTGCGCGGCCTGCAGCGTTCGCAAAAGAAGATCGAAAAAGAATGGGGTGCGGAGATCACCAAGTTCGGGCTTGAACCCAAAGCTTAAGCGCTACGCCGCCGCGATCCAACCACCGCCGAGCACACGCTCGCCATCATACACAACACAGGCCTGACCGGGTGCGACACCTTGATACGGATCGACCAACTCGACCACCGCAATATCGCCCGTGGGTACAACACGCGCCGCTATCGGCGTTTGCGCCGAGCGCATCTTCACCGTGATGTTATCGACGGGCGTCGCCAACGCATCGCCCAGCCAGTTCAACTCCGTGATATTAAATTGCGAACGGCCGAGCGCTTCTTTGGGGCCCACGATCACGCGGTTCGTTTTGGCGTCGAGCT
>JBEIOT010000161.1:0-4694 GCA_040377415.1 Azospirillum sp.
ATGGATCTGGCCCAGGCCGAAGGCCTCGCCGACCTCATCGACGCCCAAACTTCGGCCCAACATCGCCAAGCGTTGCGCCAACTGGGTGGCGATGCCTCCAAAAGAGTCACCGCCCTGCGCGAGCAGATCCTCGCTCCCCTCGCCCTTCTGGAAGCCTATATCGACTTCCCCGATGAGGAGATCCCCGAGGAAGTACTGGCCGAGACCACTGAGCGAGTCGCTGCATTATCGGCAGAGATACAATCCCTTATGAATGATGGCGGCATCGGCGAAAAAATCCGCGAAGGCATTGAAATTGTCATCCTCGGCCCGCCGAACGCGGGCAAATCCAGCCTTCTCAATTGTCTCTCAAAACGCGAAGCGGCCATCGTTTCCGACGAACCCGGCACCACGCGCGATACAATCGAGGTCCATCTCGAACTTTCCGGTTATGAGGTCACCTTGGTCGATACAGCAGGCCTTCGCGAGGCCTCTGGCGCCATCGAGGCCGAGGGCATAAAACGGGCAAAAAACCGTGGTCAGAACGCCGAACTCACTCTGACCCTGCTGGATGCCGCCACGGCACCGGAACAATTCAGCGAAATAGCGCCTTTGCTGGGACCAAAAAATCTGCTCGTGGTCAACAAAATCGACCTCAAAAGCGACGTAAAACTACCCCAAAACTACCTCGGTGTGTCCGTTCATTCTGGCCACGGAATAGATGCCCTCATTGCCGCCATCGAAAACCGGGTGGTCGAGCTCATGGAATCAGCCCCCTCGCCCCTCATCACCCGTGCCCGTCATCGTGAAGCGCTGCGCGATGCCAACCTTGTGCTAAGCCGTTGGGATTTAGCGCTCCCCTTGGAGTTGGCGTGTGAGGAACTTCGGGTCGCCGCGACTGCCTTGGGCAAAATTACTGGCAAAATTTGGGTGGATGATGTATTAGACCTCGTCTTCAGCCGCTTTTGCATTGGAAAGTAATGGCTTATGATAAATCCTGAAACTAACGCTGCGAGTCACGGAAAAAGCATGAAGCAATTGAATTATCAGGTAATTGTTATTGGTGGAGGCCATGCCGGCACCGAAGCGGCTGCCGCAGCCGCCCGTTTGGGGGTCAAAACCTGCCTTTTGACCCATAAGAAGGCCACCGTCGGCGAGATGTCGTGCAACCCCGCGATCGGCGGTATTGCCAAGGGAACACTCGTCCGCGAGGTCGATGCGCTCGACGGCGTCATGGGCCGTGCCATCGACCGCGCCGGCATTCACTATCGTATGCTCAATGCCTCCAAGGGTCCGGCCGTACGCGGCCCCCGCGCCCAGGCCGATCGCAAGCTCTACCGCGAAGCTGTCCAGTCCATCCTGGCCGAATACCCCAACCTCGAGACACAGGAAGATTCCGCCGAAGATCTCATTATCGAAGACGGCAAACTGGTCGGCGTGCTTGGCGCTTCGGGCACCCGCTACATGGCGCAGCGCGTGGTACTGACCACGGGCACCTTCTTGAACGGCCTCATCCATCTGGGCGAGCAAACGACCCCCGCTGGCCGTGTCGGCGAAGACCCCTCCGTTGGCCTCGCCGCGTCCATCCGCAAGGTCGGTTTCATGATGGGTCGCTTGAAGACCGGCACCCCTGCCCGCATCGACGGTACCACCATCAACTGGGACGCCTGCACCCCTCAGCCGGGCGACAACCCGCCTACCCCATTCTCGTATCTCACCGATAAAGTCACCGTACCGCAGATCGCGTGCTATATCACGCATACCACGGCCGAGACCCACGAGATCATTCGCCAGAACCTGCATCGCTCGCCGATGTATTCCGGCCAGATCGAATCGACCGGCCCCCGCTATTGCCCGTCCATCGAAGACAAGGTCGTGCGTTTCAGCGCCCGCGAACGCCACCAGATCTTCCTTGAACCCGAGGGTCTCGACGATAGCACCGTTTACCCCAACGGCATCTCCACCTCGCTCCCCGAAGAAGTCCAGCTAGCCCTCATCAAGACCATCCCCGGCCTTGAGAACGCGCGCGTCATTCGTCCAGGCTACGCCATTGAATATGACTATGTCGACCCCCGTGAACTGAAGCCGACGCTGGAGACCAAGAAGCTGCCAGGCCTGTATCTGGCGGGTCAAATCAACGGTACTACCGGCTACGAGGAAGCCGGCGGTCAAGGCACCGTCGCTGGCCTCAACGCCGCGCTGGCTGGGCTTGAGCGTGCACCGTTCATCATCGACCGTTCGGAAGCGTATATCGGCGTGATGATCGATGATCTGATTACATTGGGGACCGCTGAGCCGTACCGTATGTTCACGTCGCGTTCGGAATATCGCTTGAGCTTGCGTCCCGACAACGCGGATCTTCGTCTGACCGGTCGTGGTATCGAAGTCGGATGTGTCGGCGAAACGCGCCGCGAGCAATTTGTTGCAAAGCAAAAGATGCTCGCCGACGCGCTTCAAATTGTTTCACGTGAAACAATGACCCCCAATGAAGCAGCCAAGCAGGGTATTGCCATCAATCACGATGGTCAGCGCCGTACTGTACTGGAATTGCTTGCGAATCCAGATATTTCTTTTGGTCAGTTAGCCGCTATTTATCCGGTCATGAGCACCTGGCGCGCCGATATCCGCGAGCAGGTCGAGATCGAAGCGGTCTATAAAGCCTACCTTGAACGCCAACGCGGTGACATCGAAAGCTTCAAAGAAGAAGAGGGGCTCACCTTACCCGATAGCCTCGACTATGATGTGGTGGGTTCACTCAGTAATGAGATCCGCGCCAAACTGAAAACGACCCGTCCAGTGACACTTGGGGCAGCAAGCCGTATCCCGGGAATGACGCCAGCGGCGCTGACGGCCATTATGACCCACATGAAACGCCGGGAACGCGCCGCGTGAGCCATGTTCCGACTTGGGCGGGCAATGTTCCACGTGAAACAATTGCCAAGTTCGCCGACTATGCCGCGCTACTTCTGAAATGGAATGCGACCATCAATCTTGTCGGCAAAACCACCGAGGCCGATCTGTGGCAACGCCATATTTGGGATAGCTACCAAATCGTACCCATTGTTCCACGTGGAACAATGACGCTTGCCGACTTGGGATGCGGGGCAGGGCTGCCCGGAATCATCATCGCCATCGCACGCCCAGAGATCGCGGTGACCCTTGTTGAGCGCGACTTACGCAAATGCACCTTCCTTCGCGAAGCGGCGAGGGCGCTGACACTTACGAATATTCGCATCCTCGACAAAGACGCGAAGGACCTGACCGAAACCGTTGATGTCGTTACCTCGCGGGCTTTAGCGGCACTTGATGCATTGTTTGAGTTTTCCCACCCAATACTGGGGAAAGACTCCATTTGCCTCTTCCCAAAGGGGGAGAACTTCGCTACAGAAATAGCCGACGCACGGAAACACTGGTCCTTCAGAGAACAGGTTATCCACAGCAAAACAAATGATAAAGCGGGAATAATTTCGGTATCGGAATTAAAACCCGCCTAGGGTGGGCAGCAACCTATGACGCGTATTATCTCGGTCGTGAACCAAAAAGGCGGGGTCGGTAAGACCACCACCGCTGTGAACATGGCCACCGCATTGGCCGCCATTGGCAAACGCGTCCTTCTCATCGACCTTGATCCGCAAGGCAATGCCAGCACGGGCCTCGGCATCGACAATTCGATGCGCCTGCAAACTTCCTACGATGTTCTCATCGGCGCGTGCTCGCTGGAAAAAGCAGCCCTTAAAACGGCCATTCCACGCTTGTTTGTCGCCCCGGCCACCATTGACCTTACCGGAGCCGAGATCGAGCTGGTAACGATGGAAAACCGCGAATACCAGCTGAAGCAGGCTTTGGCCGATATGCCCAACCTCTGGGACTACGCGATCATCGATTGCCCGCCGAGCCTTGGCCTACTCACCATCAACGCACTGACGGCATCCGATTCGGTGCTCATTCCCCTGCAATGTGAATTCTACGCGCTCGAAGGACTCAGCCATTTGCTGAAAACCATTCGTTTGATCCAGGCGAAACTCAATCCGCGCATCACCATTCATGGAGTGGTGCTGACGATGTATGACCGCCGCAACAAGCTGACGGAACAGATCGAGCAGGACGTACGCGCCTTCCTGGGCCGCGATGTTTATGAGACGGTCATCCCGCGCAATGTTCGCATGAGCGAGGCCCCAAGCCATGGCAAACCAGCGCTCGTCTACGATCTGAAATGTCCCGGCAGCCAAGCGTATTTGCGATTGGCGAAGGAACTCATTCAGCGTGAGAAGAATTTCGCGGCGATGGCCGCAGCCTAATAACCCATGGGGCAGGGTGAAGACACCATGCCTTATGTACCCGACGCCGTTTACGACATCGTTTTGAACATCATCGACCACGAACTGGCATTACATCCCGCCAGAAAAATAAAGGAGCCGAACATGAACGCAGCAGCACAGAAAAAAGGGCTTGGTAAAGGCCTCGCCGCGTTGATGGCCGACGACGTGGTGCAACCGCATATCCAGCCGCAAGCCGCCGTCATGACGGCTGAGCCCGCACCGAAGAACACGCTGCCGCTGAGCGCCTTGCAGCCGGGCAAATACCAGCCGCGTCGCCGCTTCGATGACGAAGTGCTGCAGGAGCTTGCGGCATCCATCGAAAAGAACGGCATCATGCAGCCGCTGGTCGTGCGCGAAGTGGCCAACAACAGATACGAGATCATCGCCGGCGAACGC
>JBEIOT010000121.1:0-6252 GCA_040377415.1 Azospirillum sp.
CGGATTTCAGCCCCATCCCCGCGCAGATCGCCATCGTGTACGACAAGCTGGGCTACCCCGACCAGGCGCGCCAGAATATGATCCGCGCGATTGAACTGGCACCGGAGAACCTCACCTATAAGTACAACCTCGCCATCATGCTCGACCGCCAGAAGCAGTATGCGGACGCGGTCGCGCTGTATCGCATGCTCATTCAGGCCTCGCTCAATGGCGAGCAGGTTCCCGCCTCGCTCGACAGCATGCAAAAGCGTCTGAACTACATTACGACCGCCGCCACCGAAGGTCGTCTTGGCAGCTAAGGTCTGTGCTTAAGCGCCACAGTTAATGTAAAACTTCATGTTTAAGAGCGAGCTTTGCCGCTGCATCCGCGCGTGCGTTACGGCCTGCGCTATAGTATGCTCCTAAGCTTAAAGGATGGCGCATGGAAATTACTGACCTGCTGATGGCGACGCACAAGAACAAGGCGTCCGATCTTCACCTCTCGACCAAGAACCCGCCGCTGATGCGGGTGAATGGCGACATGCTGCCGCTCAATATTCCAGCGCTAGAGCCCGATGACATCAAGCGCATGCTGTATTCGGTGATGACCGAACAGCAGCGCGCCGATTTCGAGCGCGAGCTCGAGCTCGACTTCTCAATCACCTTCAGCGATCAGATGCGTTTCCGTGTGAACGTGTTCAACACCATCTACGGTCCCGGTGCGGTCTTCCGTACCATTCCGACCAAGATCCTCTCGCTGGAAGACCTCAAAGCGCCGGAGATTTTCCGCCGTTTGTGCCACCTGCATAAAGGCCTGATCCTCGTTACCGGCCCCACCGGCTCGGGTAAATCGACCACGCTGGCGGCGATGGTGGATTGCATCAACAGCAATATGCAAAAGCATATCCTCACCGTGGAAGACCCGGTGGAGTTCGTGCACCAGTCCAAAAAGTCGCTCATCAACCAGCGCGAAGTGGGTTCCAGTACCAAAAGCTTCGCCAAGGCGCTCAAAAGCGCGCTGCGTGAAGATCCCGACGTGATCCTCGTTGGCGAGATGCGCGACCTTGAAACCATTCAGCTGGCGATGACGGCGGCCGAGACCGGCCACCTTGTGATGGGCACGCTGCACACCAGTTCCGCGGCCAAGACCATCGACCGTATCATCGACGTGTTCCCCGCCGACGATAAGGAAATGGTGCGCGCCATGCTTTCGGTATCGCTGGAAGCCGTGATCGCGCAGACGCTGGTGAAGAAAGCCGATGGCAGCGGCCGTGTCGCCGCGCACGAGATCATGGTCGGCACCCCGGCCATTCGCAACCTCATCCGTGAAGCGAAGATCCCGCAGATCACGTCGATGATCCAGATGGGCAGCAAAATTGGTATGTGCACCATGCGCGATGCGCTGAACCGCCTGTACGAAGATGGCCAGATCAGCGCCGATATGCTGCGCGAGCTCATCAGTGCCGGTGCCGAAGAAGAAGGCGGCGACGGTAAAAAAGAAACCCCGCGCTATAACCAGCGCCAAACGACCACGTTCTAGCCATGGCAGCGATCGACATCCATACACTGCTAAGCGCGATGGTAACGCAGCGCGCATCGGATCTTTACCTAACGGTGGGCACGCCCGCTGCCCTTCGCGTGAACGATACGATCTCGCCACAGAATGACTATGCGCTGACCGATGCCGACGTGCAGCACTACGTCGCATCCCTGCTCACCGATATGCAGCGTGACGAGTTCGAGAGTACGCTCGAACTCAACACCGCGCTGGTGTGGAGCGACGCCGCGCGATTCCGTATCAACCTTTTCCGCCAACAAGCGCACACGGCCATCGTCATCCGCCGCATCGAAATGAGAATTCCAAGCCTGAACGATCTTAGCCTGCCGAATGTGTATGCTGACCTTATCATGCAACGGCGCGGGCTGGTGTTGATCGCCGGTCCGACCGGTTCGGGTAAATCGACCTCGCTGGCAGCGATGGTGGGTCACCGCAACGAACAAGGCAATGGCCATATCGTGACGGTCGAGGACCCGATCGAATTTATCCATCGCCACAATAACTGCATCGTCAGCCAGCGCGATGTCGGGCTGGATACATTCTCCTACACGATGGCGCTAAAGAACGCCCTTCGCCAGCGACCCGACGTGGTCGTCATCGGCGAGATCCGCGACCGTGAAGTGATGGAACAGGCGATGCATTTCGCCGAGACCGGGCATTTGTGCCTGGCGACGCTGCATGCCAACAATTCCAGCCAGGCCATCGAACGCGTGCTCAACTTCTTCCCCGAAGAGCGTCACGAGAACGTGCTGTTGAATTTAGCACTGAATCTGCGCGGCATCCTGTCGCAACGCCTGCTGCTCAATATCCACAACAAGCATACGCTGGCGCTGGAGATCATGCTTAATAACGGCCTCATCAAGCAGCTGATCGAAGAAGGCAAGGTCCGCCAGATCCGCGACATGATCGAGCGTGGTTCGATCGATGGCATGCAGACCTTCGACCAGCATATCTTCCAGCTCCTGCAAGCCGGTACGATCACCGAGCACACCGCGCTGGCCGAAGCCGATAATGCGGGCAATCTGCGCATGCTCATTACCAACCGTCGCAGTTCTCAGAAGGTCGTTGGTAAAGAGTTCCAGTTCAAAAATATATTGCCCAATATGCCGCCGGGCAACGTTGATTTCTAGAGGATCGCTCTAAGCGACCGCGCGGCTGGTATTGGCATCTTCGCCGATGGCTTTCAGGAACGCGCGCTCGAGGCTTTGTTCGCCGAAGGTGGGCTTGAATTCTTTTGCCGTGCCGAGATAGACCAGCGAACGGTTATGAATGATGCCGATACGGTCGCAGATCTCGTCGATGTCGGATAGGATATGCGAGCTGAAGAACAGCGTTTTGCCCTGCCCTTTGGCACGCAGCATCACGTCCTTCAATTTAATGCGCGCGCGCGGGTCGAGGCCGCTCATCGGTTCATCAAGGATCATGAACGGCTGGTCGACCATGAACGCACCAATGAGGCCGAGCTTCTGCCCCATGCCTTTGGAATAAGAACCGACCTTACGGTCGAGTGCTGCGGGGTCAAGATCAAGATCGACCGCCATCTGGCGTGCCATGTCGGTGTCGAGTTTCTGGCCGTAATACGACAGCGCCAGCTTTAAATGTTCCATGCCCTTGAGATAACGCGACGGCGAGAATTTTTCGGGCAGGTACGAAATTTTCTCGCGCGCTTTCACCGTGGTGCCCGCTTGGCCAAAAATGCGCGCTTGCCCACTATCGGCTTTGCTAAGGTCGAGGATAATTTTGATGAGCGTGGTCTTGCCAATGCCGTTCAAGCCGACCAATCCGAAGATCTCGCCGGGCTTCAAGCTGAACGATACGTTCTCGAGCACGGTGTGGTTGCCATAGGTCTTGCTGATGGCATCGATGGTCAGTGGCGTAGCGTCGGTCATAAGGCAAGGCTCGTTGCAGTTAGTTGTTAGGCGCAGGGGCGGTGTTCAGGCTTCGCTGGAACATGCTTTCCGCTCCACCTTTTTGTTGCTGCTTCAATAGCGCATCCAGATTGTTCGGGTTAGCGGCGCTGGTATCGGCAGGCTGCGTGGGTTCGTTCGTGAGCTCGCCGTCCAGCATGCCACTATCGTCCTGCTCGCCTTCTTTGGGGAGCGGGGTCAGCGCGGGTGATGCCACCTTCCCTTCGAAGGTCGACATGTACGCGGGCGCGAAGCTCTGGTTCTGCAGCAGCGTGAACGTCACCTGCCCCGCCGCGTTGTCGTAGATCGCCGTATTCGCCGCTGTCTTTTTATGCTTCACTTTGCTGGTGTCGGCGAACAGCTTCAGGTTGGCACGCTGACGCATCGCCTCGCTGTAGGCCGGTTTCCACAAGAATTGCGCACGATTGGGCGAAACGGCCAGCACACGCACTTCCTGGTCGTTCTTATGCGGCGTGATGCGCAAGTTGCCGATCCACACTGTCCAATCGCTCGCATTGCGGAATGCGATGCTCTTGAGCGTGAATACCGGATAAACCGTAGGCTCAGCGACGACGGTGGCGACAGGGCCTGCGTCTGCTTGCTCCTCAACCACTTCGATAGGAACATCGCTGCGGTTGCGACGCGCGGTCTCGTAGACGGACAGCACGTTCTTCATGCGCTCCATCTGCCGCTTGGTGAACAGCAGGCTCACGTCGGAATCACCGTAGGAGAAGTCGCTGGCGTTACCGCTTACCACGATGGGATCGGCTGCTGGCGGCGCGACGACCGGCGGCGCGACTGGCGCTGCTTGGGTTGCGGGCAATGATGCGGCGGGCACCGCTGCTGCCGGAACGGTTGCGGTGGGTGCCGCCACTGGCGGCGCGACTGCGGCAGGAGCCATCGCCGCGGGGGCCGCAACACTGGGAACATTCACTTCCGGCAATTGTTGAGCGGGTGCTACGCCGGGCGCTGCCGGTTGCGCCGGCATGGAAGGCATTCCCGGCATCGCTGGCATGGATGCCGGGGGCGTTTGCGCGTGGGCGGTCGCCGCGATCAGAAGGAGCAAGCATGCAGAGGAGTGGCGTAGCATGACTATACCCCTCCCGGTGCAGCAGGTGCGGTATCATTGGCTTTTTTGGGCTCGATACCGATCCAGGTAAATTCGACCAACGCATCCACATACTCGACCGCGCTACCCGTCGACATTTCGCGGAAGCTATTCATGTTCATGTCGTTCTTACGCTTCACTTCAAGCTTGGTGATCTTCACCATGCCGGGCATGTCCTGTTCCAGCTGACGCAGGAATGAGAACACGTGCATGTCGGAGATAGCACCGAATTCCAGCTTCATGGGCTCGCGCACGCTGATATCGAAATTGAGATTGGCGAATTCCGGTTTATCGCTCGGCTTATCGAGCGCGAGCGTAAGCTTGAAACTATCGCTGAAGCGATACTGCTCCTTCATTTCGCGCAGCCAGTCTTTTAGCACATCAGTATTGGCCGAATAATCGGCGCTGTTATGGTTCATCTCGATATCGACGAAGCGCTTCTCGGCATCGCCCGATTGCTCGATCTGTGAGCGCAGCGTTGTGATCTGCGAGCTTTCGCTGTTGCGCGCGCTTTCCGCCGTGGTGCGGCGTTGCTCAGCATCGGTCGCCAGCGTGCCGGTGAAGAACATGAGCACCGCACTGAACACCACGATGCCGCCGACAATGGCCGCCAGCTTCAAGAGTTTCTTCTGCATCTGTTTGGCTTTGTTCATCGTGCTCCTATGGCATTCCCGGTGCGCCGCCAGGCATGCCCATCGGGTCGCCCGGGGTGCCTGCGGCTGGTGCACCACCTGCCGTTTTGGAGGTAAAGTTCAGGGTGATCGAACGCTCGCCGACCGATGCCGTCGAGTTCTCAGCTTTCTGGTCGAAGGATATCTCCATGCTTTCGCTCGAGCCCTTGATCCAATTATACGGGTCCGCCGTGATGGTATAATCGGTCATATTGGTCTTCAGGTTCTCGATGTACGCATCGGCCGCGTTCGTCAGCGCTTCAACGTCGGCATAGTTGCCATAGACATCCAGCTCCATTTTCACCTGCAGCGCGCCTGCCACCATGGGAGTGCCGCCTGCTGCGTTATTACTGACCGGTGCGGCGCCCGTGTCCCACGTGATGGTCTCTACGCGGAAATTATCGCTGGCGTAGCGCGCGAATTCGCGCGCGAACACCATCGGCGAGGCGGTCCCTTTAAGGTACACATCATTCACGGTGACCACGGCAGATTTGAACGCCACGTCCTTGTCGAGCCCATCGAGGGATTTCTGTAACTTCGCCACTTCCTGCTGCTGCGGTGCGCTTTGTTTCTCGATGTCGGAAGCCGCACCGCTGGCGACGATCATGTTCTTCACGTTCAGTGCGGCCATGCCGAGCAAGCCCAGCGCGATCAGGATGCCGACGACCTTCAACGCGCGGCGAGCACCATAGAATTTCGCCAGCTTTTCGCCATAGGCCGTGTTGAAACGCAGTACGCGCTTCTTCGAGGCGCCGAACCATGCCGCCATCACCACATCGCCGAACCGGTCGGCCGAAAGCGCGGCTTGCTGCAGGCCCAGCATATCCGCTACATCCAGCGGCGTGAGCACCTGATAGCTGCCAACGCGGAAGCGCGCCAGATCGAGCACTTCTTTCACTTCCTGCGCAGCGACAACGAGGATCTCGAGCGATTCGCTCTCCAAGAATCCAAGACGGCGCAGGTATTCCATCGTGCCGATGACTTCCTGCTCGATGTTACCGGCCAATACGGCGGCGACGCCATCGTCGA